>CAZVXR010000354.1:0-16141 GCA_964630865.1 uncultured Pirellulales bacterium
CAGTTCGTTCGACGGCGGAATAACCTTTTCATTGAATAACTGACACCCTGCGATCACGGCCATTGCTGCTATAAAGAGCCATCGGCACTTATCCATTTTATATATCCTTTAGTAGTTCTCATTTTCAATATTAGCAAGTTAGATGGTATATATCCCATCCTACACTTTCGCTGTTTCAGCAGTATACTGACATTGTATCTGGGTTCTGCATCCGCAGGAGCAGGCGACCTCAATCAGCGCGTATTCGCCATTGCTATCGATCAATCGTGCCTGCATAGACCCCTGCGGAACCGTTCGTGAAGGAGTCGATGGCCTGACAGGGGCATTTCTTTCTCCGATGGCAAGTCGAACGGTTCCGCTGATCTGAGTCTTGTCTTTTTTGATTACATCAATGGTTCTGCAAAGCATTGGGAGTCCTAATTTAGTTCGTGGTTCATTGTTCGCATACTAAGCACGATAGTCAATATGTCCGTCGTTGTCTATTTGACGTGCATGCTCTTCGTCTTCCAGGATCGCATCAATATTAGGTTTCGGCTGTTTTTTTTTCTGCGGCTGTTTTTGTTTTTCCTGCGACTGCTGTCCGATGGAAGCAAGCTGCTCGACATGTTCCATCGGCGGCATTTCTATGCGTCTTTCCAAATCCATCTTTCCAGCCTTTTCATCTGATTTTATTCTTCCCGCAGCTGTACGGAGAGTTTAAACAGCGCCGCTGCGTGAAGCTGGCTGACCCGCGATTCTGTAATTTCCAGCGTTTCAGCAATTTGTTTCATGGTCAATTCCTTTTGATAATACATTACGATAATCCGTCGCTGTTTTTCGGGTAATTTCAGAATCGCTTCCGTTAATTTGGCGATCAATTCCTCGCGTTCCATCGCGGCATCGGGGCGGTCTTCGCGGCTGCCGACCAGCAAATTTCCCAACATGGGCGAGTCGTCGTCGTCTCTGCCGTGAATGGACAGAAAATGGCGTGCTCTGGCGGTTTCGAAGATTCGATACATTTTTTCGGTCGTAATTCCGAGCCGCTGGGCCAAGACTGAATCGTCCGGCACTTCTCCGGTTTCTTCTGTCAACTGGCTGGACATTTCCTGAGCCTCGTCGAACTGCCGTTTGATATTGGCCGGAGCGAACGACCAGCTTCGCAATTCGTCGATGACTGCTCCGCGGATTCGGATGTAGGCGTAGGTTTTGAATTCGGCATCTTTGGACGGGTCAAAATCCCGAGCCGCTTTGATGAGTCCGATGGTTCCGGCCGAGACCATGTCCTCTTTTGACAGCGGGGGCTGCAGATAGGTTACAATTTTATTGACAATTTTATGCACCAGCGGGAGATATTTAACAATCATCTCATCTTCGCGGTGTTTGTGGGCGTTTGAATTATAAGCGCGTACAGCTTTGCCTGCCGATGGAACGGGTTCTAAGAATTCTGCTGCCAGCAGAGCCGGAGCGGCGGCCATCGGCTCACCCAGCATCACTGCCGTCTGGGCAGGGGCGTTAACGTCCATTTCGGGATGATTCTGAGTTTCTATGGCCACTACGTTTTATCTCCCTCGCTGCTTTTCTTCAATTCATCCTGTACCGCCGCATTGATAATCATGGAAGTCAGTACCGCTCCGGCGATACGCACGGCCGCATACATCACAATTGCGCCGATGAATCCCCGCCATGCACAGACGGCCGGGTCATTGCTGTAGAACCAGCCTGCCAGTGCCATGACAAAGAAGACCATGATGGCGATTACTTTAGCATATCTTTCGATTGTTTTATCCATAGTCTATGCCTTTATACTGTCGCAAGCGTCCCGGCAGTTTCGAGTTCCGAGGTTTGTATCGATACGGTTTCCAGGATGTCTACGGTTGTTCCCGGAACGACTTCATCATATGCCATCACCGGCAGTCTGCGAATGGATCGGCTCAAAAGTCCGAATATCGCCGCCCGAATTCGCGAATCGCACAGCACCACCACGCCTTCGAGTCCTTTTTCCATCGCATTGCGCCATGCCGCGGCGACGCCCTGTGTAATTTGCGAGGCGGTATCCGGACTAATCGACAGCGAAATTGAGTCTGCGGTCTGATTGACGCGACTGAGTAAATAATGTTCTACCGCAGGGTCCAGGGTAATGGCCTGAATGCCGCCGACTCCTGAAAATTGTTCGGTAATACTGCGGCTTAAGGTTTTGCGTGCAAACTCGGTGAGAATAAGTGCGCTCTTTGTTTTTCCGCCGTGTTCGCCCATCGCTTCGAGAACCAGCGGTAAGTCGCGAACTGGAATGCTTTCTTTCAGCAGGTTTTGCAGGACCCGCTGGAGCAGCCCGACCGAGATGATTTCGGGGACGACTTCGCCAACCAGCGAGGGCTGATTTTTGCGTAATCGTTCCAGAAGCTGCTGGACGTCTTCCCGCGTTAAGAACTCGTGGGCGTGGCGTGCGATAGTTTCGGACAGATGCGTAATCAGCACGGATTCCGGATCGATGACCGTATAGCCGTTGATTTCCGCGGTTTCTTTGTCGGTTTCGCTGACCCATAATGCGGAAAGTCCATAGACCGGCTCTTTGGCGGGGATTCCCTTGACCGGCGCCTGGACTCCGCCGGCATCCATCGCAAGATATTTATCCGGTTCGATTCGTCCGGAGGCGATGACGTGATCATAAAGTCGAATTTCGTACGCGGTAGGTTCGAGATTCAAATTGTCCCGCAACCGTACCAGCGGCATCACAAATCCGTACTTTTGCGCTATTTTTTTGCGTAAGGCGCCGATTCGCTCGAAGACGCCGCTTTTCCGTCGCGGGTCTACCAGATTGATCAGCCGCACGCCAACCAGGATCGACAGGATGTCCGCCTGAAGCATCTCTTCGGGCGGCGTTCCATCGTCAACTGCGGCTTCGTCGGCAGGTTCAGTGGGCGAGGCTGTGTCTTTGGCCGCACTTTTTCGCAGTGAGGCTGCAAGAAATCCAAAGAATATCGCGATTCCGAAAAACGGCAGTTTCGGCAGTCCCGGCACTAATGCGAAAGCTGCAACGATCACGGCAGTAATCATCATCGGCTGAGTATTGCGAATCAACTGGCGCGTCATATCGACGCTGATGGTATTTTCAGATCGGATTTTGCTGACCAGAAAACCGCTGCTGATGGCGACGATAATCGAAGGAATCTGGCTGACCAGCCCATCGCCGATGGACAGGATCGCATAATGCTTCAGCGCCGAAGCGACATCCATCCCGCGCGTCCATCCGAGTAAAATGCCGCCAATCAGATTGACGGCGGTAATGATTAATCCTGCTTTGGCGTCGCCTGAGATGAACTTGCTGGCACCGTCCATGGCACCATAAAATTCGCTTTCTTTGACAATCGCGTCGCGTCGCGACTTGGCTTCTTTGTCGGTGATAATACCGGCGTTTAAGTCCGCGTCGATGGCCATTTGTTTTTCGGGCATCGCATCCAGCACAAATCGGGCACTGACTTCACTGATACGTCCGGAGCCTTTGGTGATGACAATAAACTGAATGATGACCAAAATCAAAAACATCACGAGGCCGACAACCAGATTGCCGCCGGCGACGAAATTGCCGAAAGTGCTGATAATCGATCCGGCGTCGCCCTGCGTCAGAATCAGTCGCGTAGAGGCGACATTGAGCGACAGGCGGAACAGTGTTGTCATCAGCAGCAGCGAGGGGAATGTCGAAAGCTCCAGGGGTTCGCTGCTGGACAGTACGATAATCAATACCGCCACGGACAGCGAAATACTGCACGCAAGGCCGATATCCAGCACAAAAGTCGGCAGCGGAATCAGCAATGTTGCCAGAATCGCAACGAGCATCGCGGCGAACAGGAAATTACTGTTGGTTGCGATTGTCGCGACCATGCCATTCAGTGAGGTTTGCGGGGTTTGCCCTTTAGGCATTATTGATCCTGTTATTTAGCAGCCGTTGCCGGCTTTTGTTCTTCGGTTCCCAGCAGTTCGCGGATACGCACCGCAAAGGTGTCGTCTACGACCACGACGTCGGCAGTGGCGAAAGGAATATCCTGCACATACAATTCCGCCGGCTGTCCAACGCTTTTGTCGAGGCTTAGCACTGCGCCGGGCCCTAACTGGAGCAGCTTTCGCAGCGGCACGCGGGCTTTACCGAGCGTTACAGTAATGGGCATTCCGATTTCCAGCAGCAAATCCAGATTTTCCTGCCCGGACGGAGGCGTCGGATTAACCGCCTCGTACTCGACGTTTTGAACCGGAGCCGTCGCTGCCGCGGTTTCATTTTGAACTGTCTGCGTTTCAGCCATAACCATGATTCCTGTGTAGTATTAAAAAATTTTATGTTTTTCGTCTGTAAAGAAAGCTATTTTTTTGTTTGTGCCATAAGCATCGCCTGCTTGCCCTCGCACGCGACGGGCCAGGCCTGAAAACAGATACGACTATTAAAAAGCACATCCGAAGGTTCATTGATTTTTTTGTCCAGCACGAGGATGTCGCCGGTTTCCAGCCGCATCAAATCCTCCATGCGGATTGACGAGATACACAGTCTTGCTATGACATCCACCGGTACATCAGAAAGCTGATGTGCAATTTGTCGGCTTACTTCAGCCGGATTCAGCGTTCGCTGCGTTCGGCGAATACCCACGGCGGGTTCAATCGCCTCGGCGACAAACAAGACCGTGATTTCCACCGTCTGCTTTGGATACGCCAGTTCGAAACTAAATCCACATAAATCCTGAAGCTGGCGTGCCGCTAGGGGCCAGTCTCCCTTGACCAGGCGATCTGTGTGCTTGACTGTTATTTCTCCGTGTTCTTTCATCGCGAGGATAATCGCATCGGCAATCATCATTGCGCCATCCTGTAAAATCGACTCTTCGAGTGTGGACAGCTGCCCATTGGGATCGAGGGTCGATTCCGTATCGCGCAGCATTTGAGAAATCAACGTCGCTGCGGCATCAAACTGGAAATTGATATAACCATCGGGAACTTTCGCTGAGATCTGAAGCGGCATAAAGTATTGGGGGTTTTCCTGTCGCAGGGCGTTGTCGGCAAGTACGCTTGCAAATTGCTGGACGACGTTTTTGAACGACACTTTGGGTTCGTGAAGGCAGACCAGCGACAGGGACTTTTCAATATACGTCGCCACTTTTTTGCCGAGGTTTTTCATCATCAGCCATTCGACGGGTTCAAAATGATGCGGACACGCCCAGTCAAATAACGGCGCATCGGAACCTTCAGTCGGCGCTGTTTCCATGTCCGGCTTGCAGCGTTGAAGTATCTGCATCAGGCGTTGACGCGAGATTGTTTTTTCCTGTTCAGTCACCCGGGTCATTGTACCGCGAACTCCTTAAACAACACCCGCTCTACAAACGGTTTTCCTTCGTCGAAAAGAATCCGGTTGAACTCATCAAGGACCTCTTTTTTAATTCGTGTTAAATTTCGCGATCCGCGTACATCTTCGAGGCTTAAGCCGGCCATATACGTTGTCATCCAGTCCTGCATGACCGCTTTTTTTTCATTGAGAAGGCTCATGGTCTCGGTATAATCCGCCTGGCCGCTTATCTCCAGAATAACCGTAATTCGCAGATAGCGTGTAACGCCCGGTTCATTCAGGTTGGCTACTACCGCGTCCAGTTTGTTATACATCCAGGCTTTTCCGGGTTCCGGAATTTCGGACTCTGCCGATTTTTTTTCGCCGCCTCCATGAGCTGATTTTTTTTCACCGCCTCCATGACCTGCGGCTTTTTTGGGTTTTGGGGCGGCTTCCGGCGTAACCTCAATTGCGTTGGGATCGGCAGGACTTGTCCCGCCCATTAATTGCGATAATGCGAAACCGCCTGTTGCGCCGGCAACAACCACCGCGCCCAAAATCAGCCAGATAAAAAGTCCACCTTTCGCAGCCGGAGTTTTGGCTTTGGCCAGTTCGGTTTTATCCTGTTCTTTTTTATCCTGTTTTTTTTCGTTCGCCATAAATCCTTATTTTTTTCTTTGCGTCTCAATTGTTGATTATTCATATCTGTTGTTTATATTGCCTGTTTCCACCGTTTCCAACTCGCGCTCTTTGTGATAGCGTTTGATTTTATCCCGCAGCGTCCGGTCGCTGATGCCCAGAATTCGCGCGGCCTGAGCCTGATTGCCGTTGTTGCAATCAAGCGTATTGAGAATGGCCTTCCGTTCGATCTCTTCCAGCGACGACCCCGCGGACAGCAGCGGATTCTGTCTGCCGCATTCCTGCGGTTGGAGGTCTTCGGTCAGTTCGTCAAACAGCCAGGGCACCTCATTAACCGACAGCGATTGTCCGCTTCCCAGAATCATCGCCGAACGCACCATATTGCGAAGCTGGCGGATATTGCCCGGCCAGCGGTATTGTTCGAATAAAGCCAGTGTCTTGCGTTCGACGCCGGTAATCCGCCGTCCGGCCTCGCACGCAAATTCATTGACAAACAGCCATATCAAATCGGCGATGTCCTCCCGACGGCTCCGCAGCGGCGGAACGCACAGCCGAATGCCGCTGAGCCGATAATACAGGTCGCCGCGAAATCGTCCCTGACGCACGTCCTCGACAATCGGTCGATTGGTCGTGCTTAGAATCCGCACATTGACCCTGACGCTCTCATTGCCGCCGACACGTTCGAAATTCATTTCTTCAATGGCGCGGAGCAGTTTTGCCTGAAACGCAGGCGGCGTTTCGGTAATCTCATCGAGCATCAATGTTCCGCCATCGGCCATCTCGAAACGTCCTTTGCGGCAGGCGATCGCGCCGGTAAAGGCTCCTTTTTCATGGCCAAACAATTCGCTTTCCAGGAGCGATTCATTCATCGCGGCACAATTGATTTTGATGAAGGGTCCTTTGCTGCGTCGGCTGGACTCGTGAATCAACTGGGCGAGCAATTCTTTGCCGGTGCCGCTTTCTCCTTCAATCAATATCGGCGCTGAGGTTGGGGCAGCTTTGCGGGCTAACTCTACCGTTCGCCGAAAGGCTGGGCTGTCGCCGACAATAGATTTACTTCGCCAGCCGGATGAGCCGACTTGTTGAAGCGCTGCAATCGGGTGATTCGGTACAAACCGATCCAGCGTATCGGCTGCCCGAACTCCGTCGACCGGTCGGACTAAGTATTCGACAAATCCATTCCGTACCGCCTGCAATGCTTTGTGTGAGGAGTCGGTCGACCCGATCATCGCAATGGGCAGTTCGGGATGAGCGTGGCGCAGCGTCCTTAGAATCGTTTCGCTCGAGCCATGATAACACGCCATAAAGTCGTCCGAGACAAACGCCAGATTCCATATTGCCCGTTCGGCCAGATTCATCGCCTGCTGGTCGTTGACAGCGACAGTGCCGCGGATATTTCGCCGTGCAAGCTCCTCGAGGAGTCCTGCGGCCTTACGCGAATCCAGCTCTAAGATCAGCACATTCGAAAACACGTTTTCATCGCCCGTTCGGGTCATTGACGTCGGTCCGTTTTTTTAATTCTGCTTCGTTCTTTTTCAGCCATTCGAGAGACTGTTTCTGTGCGGCGGCGGCGACGGCCCATGCGTTATTTGGATATTCCGCAATCAGGTTGTTATACAATTCCATCGCTTTTTCGGAATCCTGATGCCGCATACAGTTTGCGGCCTGATACATTGCCCACTGCCGAGGGAGGATATTCGAGTCTGATTGCTGTCCGATAATGATGTCATAAAATCGTATTGCGCGGGCATAGTCGCCCATCCGATACAAGGCATCCGCTGCGGCCAGTGCATTGACTGGATCGGTCACGGTGTCGATTTCAGTCAGCAATGATACGTTTGCATTTACTTTGTTTGACGAGGTATGAAATGTCATCGGCGTCGCGGCGGGAGATGCCATTTTGCCAGCGCTCGACTGGCCGGCCTTGACAGGTTCGAAAGGGAGTTTTAATGTCTGAATCTGATTGATCAGCGATCGCAGGGAGTCTGATTGCAATGTCGAATTCGGTTCCATCGCGGAATCCTGAAGCAATCGCACCTGCTGCTGTAACTGTTCAGCTTTTTTGGCGGTTTCCAGCATTCCGGTGGATGCCGCGTTTGAATTGGGGTCCTCGACGCCAATGGCAAATGATGCCAGGCAGACCAGTAATTTTAGTCCGAAGACGCTCATGGTTGGCCTCCACTCTGAGGCGTTAGTCCCGCAAAAGCCATCGCGGATTTATCGTACATTTTTTGACCGGCATAAACACGCCCCAGAATTTCAAAGGTTGCCTGTCGGATCGACGGCTCGACAGCCTTATTGGCCAAAATTGTCAGGCAAATTTTCTCCGCTTGTTCGGGCTGATCGATTTTTTCGGCGATTTTCGCCAGAAGCAATCCTGCCTGGTGGGCTCGAATCGGGTCCTGCATGTCAGCAAGGGCGTTGTTTAGTTCTCGGCGGGCCTGAGAATAATTGCTCATTTCATAATAACTTTGTGCTAATTCCAGCGTCAACCATGCCCTAAGCTGCGAATCAACGACAAATTCAATTTTACGACGAACCAGCGCCGCCGCCGTGGGAGCGGTATCGATAGCCCGCAGTATCCTCGACTGCCAGATCAGTACTTCGCAGGAATCTTGCTGATTAAGCTTGGCCTGGGGTATGCTTTCCAGGATATTGAGCGCTTCCATATAATTTTCCTGGTCGACTTCAGCCTGAACCAGTTCCTGAATAATTTTGACATAATCCGCATCAGAAAGCGTTGTTTTGAGTGGAATGCGAAGCACTGTACTGGCTTTCTGGTTTTCATCTAATTCAATCAACGCTCGTCCCAGCATCATACAGGTATCCGCCAGCCGTGCATCGGATTTATCCTCAAAATTGTCCAGCAGCTCGCCGAGCCATTTTTTGGTGTTGACCCAGTCTTTTTGCAGGAACGCGCAGCGTCCAAGACCGTATATCGCCTGTATTCGACCGGTCTTATTAAGATTGAATTGATAGACTTTGTTAAACAAGCTCTGGGCTGCCGCAATCTGATTGGTTTCGAGGCTGGCTTCGGCCAAATACAGCGTTGCCCGGTCGGCAGCAGTACACTCCGGATACAATGTCAGCATTTCATTCAGGTCGGATTTGGCTCCGAGATAATCTTTCATTTCTGTCCGTATCAGACTGGTTTCCAGATATGCAAAAGGCGCCAGAGGGTTATGTTCAAACTGGCTCTGGATAACCTTGAATTCCGCCAGCGCTGTAGCGTACTGCTGATCCAGATTATACATCCGTCCCAGCGCGTAATGTGCGTTGGGTGTGCGATGTTCGCCGCGATACCGCAGCAAAAACCGCCGCCAGACCGCAATCGCTTCGCTGATAATCTCCGAACGATGCTGCCCGAGGTCGTCATATTGATCCGGGATAAAGACCGTTGCATTCTGACCGTCATATTTCCACACCAGCCCTATCGAGCCGGTGATAATTTCAGCGACATACTGCTGGGCGACGTAGGGCAGATATGCCGTTACGGGACGCGACCTAACCACGGTATCTTTTGTCTGCCATAGCAGCCCCATTCCGGCCAGCGATACCATCTTTACAAGCGATTCTTCAGCCGGGCTCTGCAGGCAAACCAGCGACCATTGGCTGCCCGTCTCGCGATGAGGATCCAGCTGCAATCGCGGACCGCCAGCGCCTTCGCTAAGCCGCTGTGTTGAAGTTTCAATCGCTTTGCACAACATCATCTGGTCTAATTCTGTTGGCCAGATCATCCCGAGGCTGTCCGACCACAAACGCCCCGGCAATTCCTGATCAATCGGATGCAGGCTGAGGGCATAACGGCTGAGGCTTTCGGCTGCCAGAAAATACATATCCGCTTCAAGCGTTGCCGGAAAAATCTCATTAAAGGTCTTAATCAGCCCCAGCGTCTGATAGGCGTACTTGCGAGCCTGCAGATATTCGCCGTGTTTAAAATGAACCAATGCCAGATAATAAGCCCCAAGCCCACGAACCATTCCCGAGCGGCTTCGCATCGCTTCGGAAAAAAAGGCGGCCTGGGTATCTATTTTATTAGCCTGCAGGAGACATGCTGCAATACGCAACTTCAGATAATCCCGCAATTCCTCGTTTTGCGTCCCGCTCATTGACAGGTTAGACATAATCTGCCCAAAAGCTTCGCTTGCCTTAACAAATTCCTCCCGTGTTACCAGAGCTTCGGCCATTTTCAGGGATACGCTTTGATTTGCCTGTAGTTGGCTTTGGTCATTTGGCTCGGCGGTGTCTGCTGCCGCTACGGGTATTTCCTGGGCGGCGGCGAGATTATTTTGAGTAACTGGTTGGGTTGTTGCCGCTGGCGGCATCTGTGCCGATGTCGAATTGGAATCCGCAGCCAAAGGCAGTTTTTCGGGTTGTACCGACACAATCGTTTTGGATGGGGTGAACCAAAATACCGTTACCAAGACCACGGTAATCAGGATATTGACTGCCAGAATTATATATAAAGGGCGAAATCCGGCCTTATCGGATGTTTTTTCCGCTATTACTCCACCTGTCTTAGGGGGGAGCAAATCTTTCATAAATGACATATCTCCCACAAACAGGTCGTCCGAACCGACCTGCGTGTGTTTACTGGAGACAAATGGCCCCTGACCTGAGGGTTTATCGCCTGCCGAAACGAAAATGTCATCTTTGTTTGGGCTCATCCTTGAACCTAAGTCGCCTTTATCATCTTCAAACGTATCTTAATAACTACTCTGCGCACTATGCCACCGAGCTTCGAGTGTGCAACCTCTATGCCACTTGGTGGAACCCCCCGATATTCATCAAAAAACTGGCTTTTTGACCCTTTTTTTCAGGTTTTTATGTCTTGTCGTATGCTTTCTATACAGTAGAAATGAAGCAATCTTTTTTTGTGGATATAAAATATCTCATAAGAGACAAAAGTGTGATGTGATATGCCAATCAGGTCGTTTAGCAAAAGGTGTCGGTTTATTGTCTGCCTGCAAGGTTGCGATATACACCCTCAATGGTATTGACCATCGTGTCGGGGGCGAATCTTTCGAGGACGCAGTCTAAGCCTGCCTTGCCGAGCGATTGCCGCAATGCGGGGTTTTCGATGAGTTTACCGCAGGCTTCTGTCAGCCCATCCATGTCGGTTGGTTCAATTAGGAATCCTGTGTGCGGATTGACTACTTCTTTGGCCCCATCGATATCGAAGCTGACGACAGGTTTTCCGCACAGCATCGCCTGCGGCAGTACACGAGCCAGCCCTTCTCGCAGGGAACAGTGAACCAGAATATCCGAGGCGTGAATTGCCAGCGGGATTTGTTCCGGCTGCAAAAGGCCGGTTAGTTTGACGCGGTAACGGAGGCCGGCCATCTGGATATGCTTCTTTATTTGCCCGGTTAATGCTCCGTTGCCGACAAACAGCCAGCAGCAGTTTTCGTGCTGTCCGGCCAGTCGCCGGGCTGATTCGATGATGTATTCGTGTCCTTTGAGCTCGGCCAGCCGTGCTACGGTAATTAAAACAACCGCTTGATCACTGATGCCATGTTTGCGGCGGAACGACTTGATGTCATCTTCGGATGGCTTGTGAACAAACGACTCTTCATCGATTGCCGAATAGGCTGTTGTATAGGGTTTATCCAGACCAATGCCGACGGCGCGGGCTTTTTCGGTCATTACCTCGGCAACGGTCAAAAATGCGTCCGTGCATCTGCCGGCGGATTTTTCGACGGCGATATAGAATTTGCTCAACAGCGGATTTTGATAGGGATGAAACGCCAGGCCGTGAATCGTATGCACGATAAATGGCTTGTGTGTGCCGGGCTCAAGCTGACCTTTTAGAGCTTCTGCCGCCCAGCGTCCCAGTATTCCCGCCTTGGCTGAATGCGTATGAACAATATCCGGTTTGAGTTCCTGCAGCAGACGCTTTAGTTGAAGATATGCGACGATATCCCTGCCGGGCAAAATGGCACGTCGGAGTGAATTTAAAACAATCACTTCGTAGCCGGCGTCTTTGGTTTGGTTAAACAAGCCCCCCTCCGGACCTAAGGCCGGACCGGTGATCAGCGTTACTTCATGTCCGCGCTGAGCGAGCAGGCGGCAGGTAATCAGCGTGTTTTCCTGCGCCCCGCCGAGAATCAGTCGTGTAATAATGTGAACAATTTTCAATAGAATATTTCCATTAGGCAAAGTCCCGACGCCGGGGCAATTGGGCCTGCGACATTGCGGTCTTTGGCTTTGAGAATGCAGTCAACATCTTCCGGCGACCATCGCCCGCGGCCAACCTCGACCAGCGTACCAACGATATTGCGCACCATATTATACAAAAATCCGTCGGCCTGAACATCAATATAAATCCACGGCTCGTCAGATTTGACATCGCATCGCAGCACCGTCCGTACGGAGCTTTCACGCGTATCGGCGGCCGAGGCGAACGATTTAAAATCGTGCTTACCGAGCAATCGTCTCGCGGCGACGGCCATCGCATTTACGTCCAGTCTGCCCGGCCTATGCCAGCAATACCGAATATCCATTACCGGCCGGACAGGCTCGGTGTTGAGGGTGTAGCGATAGATTTTGCTCTGTGTATCGCCAATTGGGTCAAATGTCTCCGGGACTTCCATCGCGTCGAGAATTGCGATATCCTCCGGCAGCAGATGATTGAGCGCCCGAAGAAAATTCTCCGTTGGTACCGGGCTTTCGATGCTAAAGGCCGCAACCTGGCCGAGCGCATGAACACCGGCATCCGTACGGGAAGAGCCCCGAAGCTCCACACGAATACCCGTCAGTTTTTCGATTGCATCGCACACCGTCCCATGAATGGTCGCCATCCCCGGCTGTGCAGCCCAACCGTGGTAAGCGGTTCCATCGTAACTGATTTTTAATTTGATTTTCCGTATCGTCATAAGAAAAAAAGCCAGAAGACGTAATCTCCTGGCTTCTGAATTCTGACTTTTCTTAAGCTAAATCAGCTTTTCTGCGATTTGAATCGCGTTCAGCGCTGCGCCTTTGCGAATCTGGTCGCCGGAAACCCACAGGTTGATGCCGCGGTTATCCGGAATCGATTCATCCTGACGGATGCGGCCGACGAAAATGTCATCATTGCCCGCAGCGTCGATAGTCGGCATGGGGAAGCGATTTTTCTCGCGGTCGTCGATGAGGCTTACGCCCGGGGCCGTGCTGAGCAGGTCTTTGACCTGTTCCGGTGTAATCGGGTCGGTAAACTCCAGGTTGATGCTTTCGCTATGCGCCCGCAAGACCGGCACACGCACGCACGTGGCAGTAATTGCGATGGTCTGGCAGTTAAAGATTTTCCGCGTTTCTTTAACCATTTTGACTTCTTCTTCGTTGTAGCCATTGGGCCCGATTTTCGAATCGTGGCAATAGAGGTTAAATGCAAGCTGATATTTCAGGTTTTTGGTTGTAATGGGCTTGCCAGCCAGAAATTCTTTGGCCTGTTCAATCAGTTCCAGCATTGCCGATTGTCCGGCCCCGCTGGCGGCCTGATAGGTGCTGACGACCATACGCTTAATCGGGTTGGCCTTATGCAGCGGCCAGATCGGAACATTGGCGATAATCGTTGAGCAGTTCGGGTTGGCGATAATGCCCTTGTGCGTTTTAATCATTTCCGGATTGACTTCGGGAATAATCAGCGGCACTTCCGGGTCCATACGAAATGCGGATGAATTATCGACCACCACGGCGCCGTCTTTGGCGGCGGCATAGGCGAAATCTTTGCTCCGCTGTCCGCCGGCGGAAAACAGGGCAATATCGATCCCCTTAAAACTATTTTCCGTCAGCAACTCTACTGTATATTCGTTGTTCTTGAACTTAATCTTCTTGCCGACCGACCGCTCGCTGGCCAGGCATACCAGCTTATCTACTGGAAAATTCCGCTGTTCAAGGATATTGATAAATTCCTGTCCTACTGCGCCGGTTACGCCGGCAATTGCGACTTTCGCGCCCATTTTTGGGTACTCCTGTTAAAGTTACACTGTTCTTGGCATTTCTTCAAAGCGAAACACTATACCTACTCAACTAAAAAAAAGCAAGCATAGCTCCCTGTTTTTTTAGAGGACATTCTATGTCTTTAATTCTGTGTGATGATTCAGCCCAAAATTGGGGTTACGGGTTTTGCTATCAAATAGTTTTTATGGGTAACCGGAGGCTATTTGTGGCATCCGTAACCATTGGGCAGACAAAAAATTAATGGTGGAGTTATGCAACACCTTGTTTTTGTTGGTGTTATAAACTTATTGACACATTGCTGACAAAGGTATAAACTATCGCAAAGAAGCAAAAAAGTGTTTAATCGGGGTCATTTTTGCAGTCGGAGTTTTCGGCTGTTAAAAAGACGGTCATAATGAAAGGGAAAATCATGTCTAAGACAATTACCCCCTGCAAAAATCATGAGCAGCACCTGTGCAAGCTGACGGGCGAAGGGCTTCACAAATCCAACCCCAAGGCATATAGCGAACTGGTGCAGAATCCTGACTATGTCTGCAAGAGCTGCGGCCGGGTGGCGGCGAAAAAGGAAAGCCTTTGTATGCCCGCCAAGCTGGGGGCGTTTGAAGAGTAGAATCGGATTAGTGAAGATGGATAAACATGTCGAAATTCCAAAGTTAAGCCCTCGTGCGGCAGATGGGCATAAAGGCGCGTTCGGAAAGATATTGATTGTTGGCGGGTCGCTGGGATTTAGCGGAGCTGCGGCGCTTTCGGGTAAGGCGGCGCTGCGGAGCGGGGCCGGGCTGGTGCGGGTAGCTGTGCCGCAGGGGATTTTGCCGATTGTGGCGGCGTTGGATCCGTGCTACACGACCATTCCGCTGGCCGAGGACGCAGACGGGAAGATGGCTTCGGAGGCGGCGGGGGTGCTGATGGAGCAGGCTAAGCTCAATGACGTGGTTGCCTTTGGGCCGGGGGCTGGGGTAGGAGCAGGTGTCCGGGATGTTTTGCTGGAGCTGGTACAAATTCAGGGATTGCGGCTGTTAGTTGACGCCGATGGTTTAAATACACTGGCTGGATGCAAGGGGTGGGAGGCGAAAGTTGCCGCGTCGGTGATTTTGACGCCGCATCCGGGGGAAATGGCTCGACTGTGGAAGTCTTTGTTTCGCAAGCGGATACCTGAAAATCGGCTTGACCAGGCGGGAGAAGTCGCCCAAAAGACAAAAACTACGGTGGTTTTGAAAGGCGCTGGGACGATAGTAACCGATGGGGTGCGAGTCTATGTCAATACGACGGGCAACCCCGGAATGGCAACGGCGGGGGCGGGCGATGTGCTGTCCGGCGTGATTGCGGCACTGGCCGGACAGGGATTGAACGATTTTGACGCGGCTGTATTGGGGGTTTATGTGCATGGAGTTGCCGGAGATATGGCCGCCAGGGACAAAGGGCAAATCAGTCTGATCGCGACAGATATTGTGGACTTTTTGCCCAAGGCGTTTTCTTAATCGAGCATTTCTGCTTTTTGGTTGGGTTTTGGAGAATGCGTCGAGCGTCAGCAATTATTGGAGCTGCCCTCAAAATTTGAATGAGGTCACTTGCCAGACGATGACGGCCAGGAGGATGAGCGTTAGGCTCATCAAGACGATAAGTTTTATTAATATAGGTAAGATTCGCGTGGGATCACGCTGGATGACGGGTTGGCCGTTAATCATGACTGTTTGACCGCATGTAGCCGCCATGGCGGGTGAAATACATTTAATCACATTGTAAATACGGCGAATGAATATATAGAGCAGTACCGATCCCAGATACATGGTGATCCAAATCAGGCCATAACTGACTGCGGCAGAGGCTAATGCACTGGCAATTGATAGCAGCGTCAGTTGCCAGACCGGAAGCGAATCCCAGAATGACCAGACCGGCGATTCCTGGGCCGCTATTGGCGATAAGCCTTCTGCGGCGGCCTTGGCGATATGAAGCTGCTCGGGCATAATGCCCGCCTGACTGAGTTTGTTAAAGGCACTGGCTTCCTCATTTAACTCATTTTTCAGAGCATTTGCATACTGTCCCTGATCAGGCAGGTTCCAGATGGCTATTCCCGCCGCAAGGGCCGATAAAACCGCACCCAGCAGTGCAACATAATGAATAATCGCTTTATCTTGCTGTCTAATCAGCATAAACACACCTATTCCTTTTAGAAAATATACAAAATAAATCGCAGGAACGGTAGACTATGTGGCAACGCGTTTTTTAGAGTACGCAGGCAGACCGCAGGATTATCGGCCGTGTGATGCAGGGTGCGGGGTTGGCAAA
>CAZVXR010000355.1:0-4987 GCA_964630865.1 uncultured Pirellulales bacterium
TTCGATTTTATGCGGCGTCCTCTCCATTAGTCCCAGCCGGAACCGGATTGGTCCAGAGCTTCTTTGAGAATTTCGAGATTCTCCAGATAAACACTGCACCCGCGGGCAACACAGGTCAGCGGGTCTTCGGCATGTACGACCTTTAATCCGGTGGCGTTGGAAATAACCGTATCCATACCCCGCAGCAAGGAACCGCCGCCGGCCAGATAAACGCCATTATCGATCAAGTCTGCTGCCAGTTCCGGTTCGGCGTGTTCGAGCGTTCGCATGACGCCTTCGATGATGCCGGCAATGGGCTCACGGAATGCTTCGCGAATTTCTTCGCTGGTAATGACAATTTTACGCGGCAGCCCGGAAATGGTGTCGCGTCCGGCGATTTCCATCGTCATTTCCTGTTCGAGCGGGGCGGCAGAGCCGATCTGAATTTTGACCTGTTCGGCACGCGGTTCGCCAATCAGGAGATTGTAAGTGCGTTTAAGATGAATAATCAGCGACTCGTCAAAGTCATCGCCGCCGATGCGAACGGATTCACAGGTACTGATGTCGCCTAAGCTCATAATGGCGATTTCGGTGGTGCCGCCGCCAATATCGACAATCATGGACGCGGTCGGTTCGGTGATCGGCAATCCAGCCCCCAGGCCGGCGGCCATCGGTTCGTCGACCAGATACACTTTTCGGGCTCCGGCACGTTCGGCGCTGTCGATGACAGCCCGGCGTTCCACCGCGGTAATCCCGCTGGGAACGGCGATGACGACGCGCGGACGGAAGATGCCGCCGCGACCGTGGACTTTACGGATAAAATAGCTGAGCATCTTCTCGGTGATTTCGAAGTCGCTGATGACACCGTCTTTCATCGGGCGGATGGCGGTGATTGAGCCGGGGGTCTTGCCGAGCATTTCTTTGGCGACTAATCCAACTGCTTCGCCATCGTTAAGGACGATATTGGTACCTTTTCGAACCGCTACGACGGAGGGCTCATTGAGAACAATCCCTTCGCCCCGGACACAAACCAGCGTATTGCAGGTACCCAGATCAATCCCCATATCTTTGCTAAACCAGCCAAGGACGGTATCCAGTATCACATCGAATCCCTTCTAAATAAAAGACAAAAAACGGTTTCTATATCCGTTATACATTATATTTCGGACAAAACCGTTCGGCAACTTAAAAATAATTCAATCCGGCTGGCGGCTAACGTGCGCTCTCGATGACCTCAATCAGTGACGACCACCCGTAATAATGTCCGCATTTAATCGCCACAAACGTCGCTGACGCCACCACCGCCAACAATGCCAGAGCCAGAAGTGCCGTGTATATGTCGCTTGAAACTATTATTTTTCGTTTGGCCATAATCGTCAGCCCGTATAGGGGTTACAGTTTGGTTGAGACCACATCGCCGATTTTGGGCTGCTGCTGGACCATTTCCAGTACCCCGGCACTTTTGTTAATATCCACGTCCGTAATCGCGATATCACAGAGGAAGTCGCTGCCGCGGGTGACATGCAGGACCATGCCTTTGCCTACGCCGTCGGCTGAGCCAACCGAGACAGTAACCAGCGACTGGTCGATTTCCGTAATCAGGCCTTTGATATTGGCACTAACCGGCGTTGCGGCGGGTTTAGCCATATCGGCAACTTGAGTGACCGCAGCCGGGGCAGAGCCGTTGCTGCCCTGAGAAAGTTGTTTTTCCAGGCCGGTCTTCTGCTCCAGCAGTCGGCGGCGTTCCGCTTCAAGACGTTGAAGCTCGACAATCTTTTCATACAGGTCGGCGGTAATCTGGTTGAGGTCTTTTTGGTCTTTAATGTTTTGCGACCGCGCCTTTTCCAATTGATCTTGAGTTAGCTTAAGCGAATCGAGCATGGCCGAAACGCTCTGCTCAAAACCTGTCATAACGCCTTTCCAGCTTTCCGAGCGGCTCTGGTATTCCTGGCTGAGCCGGTCGGTTTTCTGGAGATTGGCCGCCAGTTCGTTGTTGCGTTCCTGGAGGGATTTAATCTCCAGATTCAGCTTTTCTTCCAGCAGTTCTGTCTTTTTAACTTGTTCGCTATAAAGACTTTGCATCTGTTTGGATTGAGACTGCAGGCTCTGGTTTTCGGTCTTCAGCTTGTCATACATCCCTTTGTAATTATTGGCGCTGCCGACATAGCTAACTACCATACCACACAGTAAAATTGAAAATAATGACAGCAATACGATCAGAATTTTGGTAAACGTACTCAAGATATCCGTCCTTTCAATAGGGTCGCAGAGATTAATATTATGGATAATAACCAACCAGATTTCAGCCCGCACAGCCGCGCAAATCCGCACTATCTTCAGGCAGTTTGGGATTTTACGCTCAAAATACAACAAGGTCAAGTGTTTTTTGACGCTGTTTTTGTTAAAATAGCAAAAGACGGGCTCGGCCGGTTGAAAAAATCCTCCTGTCCTTAGTTTCCCGTTTTTTTACCACAATGTTCGCCGAGAAATACGGAAAAAGTAAATTAAGGGATGAATTTTTGTGCCTTTATGGTACAGAATGCCTTGTTCGTTTGGAATAGAGAGACTATAATTCCGAATCAGGTTCAGAGAGAAAAACAGAGACGAAAAATAGAAACAGAAAACAGCCATGGGGACAACATACAAGTGGCTGTGCTTCTTTTCTCAATAGGAGGCAACCTATGAGTCAACGGAACAAAATTGGTGCCATGCTGGTCCTGATGGTTTTCGCCGCTGCGCAGATAGCCGTGGCAGAGAACGCAGGTCTGACCTTGCCCTTCTCGGTGACGGTAACCGAAGGGAAAATCGAGCCTCTGCCCGACTACATGAGCCCGAAGAATCCGAATATTATGGATTTTCCCTACAATCCGCTGATGATCGACGGCGAGTTCTGGGTGATGTACAAGAATGGCTACAGCATAGCAGGAGACGGGGCCCCGGTCTTCCGCTTCAAGGGAACCAACATCGAGAATGCCCTCCGGCAACCGGATGGCGCGTGCGGCGCTGCTTTTCCCGTTCGGGCGCCTTATATCCTGGGAGGTATGTGGTATGATCCCAACGAGAAAAAAATCTACGCGCCCATGCACTGTGAGGTCGCAGCCTATGCCGGCTATGTAATGCGCGAGATTCATCTGACCAGCAGTATTGACAAAGGACTGACCTGGAAATATGAAGGAGCCCTCCTGACGTCGCCGAATTCCGGGAGTACGCGTACAGCCCCAACGGAGTTCTCGGGCCTAAGCTGGGATGGCGGCGATGGAGACCATGTCCTCTTTGTCGATGAGCGGTGCGGATTCTTCTATCTTTTCACCAACCACTACACCTGGCCGAAGGCCGGTTCCAATGCGATGGCTTTTCTGCGTCATCACGTAGCGCGTTGTGCCATCCGTGACAAGATGGCCCCGGGCAAATGGCAGAAATTCTATAACGGCGCCTGGTCGCAGCCGGGGGTTGGTGGTAAGGCCTCCTTTGTCAATGGCTACTGCGTTACCTACAACCGCTATCTGAAAAAGTATCTTTCCTTAAACTACAACGGCAGCTTGTCTCAGTGCAGTGACTTGGAAAAACAGGACTGGAGTCCTTCTTATCCGCTGGGGCGGTATTGGGGCTACGGCAATCCGGAAGATCCTGCCCAATACTATGGCACCTGGCCGACGGATATAAGCAAGACCAATATTTATACCAGTGACCAAACCTTTCTGGTTTACGCTTTCTGGATACGGTCGCCGGGACGGCGCTGGCAGTTGGAGCTGGGACCCGGTCAGATCACCAGCGCCCAGGGTCTGATGTCGCCTTCGCTGTATCTGATTAATACCATTAAGCCTCACTGGGCGGTAACCATGGATCCATCGCATGGCTACAGCTACAGGCCGTTATTCGAGTCGCTCGATCCCGTCGAGCGTCGGCGTACGTATTGTGTCCCGGCCGTCAATCCCAAGAATGCCTATACCGGAACGTGGACGGAAGAACCGAATCTCGCCTACTACGATGGCCGGGTCACCGTCAGTACGCACCCCGGCGATAGCGTCCAGTTCACCTTCTCCGGCGCGGATATCTACTGGCGCGGGGTTCGAGGACCCGATTGCGGCAAGGCCGACGTTTATCTGGATGAAAAACTCCAGGCTACCGTCGATTGCTGGGCAAGCCTGCCGACAGCGACCCAGTTCGGATTCATCAAGACCGGCCTGGATCCCCATGCCCCCCACACGATCACGATCAAGGTACGGGGTGACAAGAACGACATATCGACGGGTACCGCCATCAAGCATCTGCTATTTGAGTACTCCGCCGATACGTACCGCAGCTCGGACTGCTTCTCCAGCATCCAGGGCAAGAACCAGTGGCGCTATCAGCAGAACCAGGGGGATACGTTCACCGACCTGGCGTTCCAGGATCCCAATTGGCAAAGCCCCGATGGCTGCGTAATCACATATTTTCACATGACCCCCGGAACCGCCTCCAGCGCGGTGCGTAAATGGACCGCCCCGCATAAAGGCAAGGTGCGCATCGAGGGCAACCTTTCCCTCTCGGAAAAGGGCCAACAGGTGAATGCCACCATCCTGCACAACACCCAGGAAATCTGGTCGGCGCACCCGGTGGCTTCGAACAAACCGGTTTCCCATGAGGTAATGGTGGATGTCAACCAGGAAGACGCCCTCTATTTCATCGTCAATAAACCGGATGCGACCAGTGCCGCCCGGACTTTCTGGGATCCCGTGGTAACCTATATAAATGGGCCGAGTCTCTCGTCCCCAAAACCAGGAAAAATAGAAAAATAGGGACAATTGGGCTGTTGAAGAAGCCCCCTTGTCCTTGTTTTCCCTTTTTACTTTTTTTCTCTGTGCCTTCGATGGCCGGGTGCCCTGCCCATGTCGTTTCGCATGGGCAGGAGGGGACGAGGATAGACATAACAAGACATTTCTGCACCATAAAACCACAAAATTCCACTTCTGCCTTCTTCCATAAGTCCAGTAAATCACCCCCCAAAAAATAACGACTTACAACAGGA
>CAZVXR010000356.1:0-6076 GCA_964630865.1 uncultured Pirellulales bacterium
CTGTAGTGATTTGCTTTCAAGATAGTTTCAGTTGTTTGTAACTGGATTTATTTCGAATTCTTAACTTTGGTATAGCCCATTGTCAAATAACACACAACAAACAGTACCCGGCACCTGTAAAACGGTCGGTGTCATCGGCGGCGGCATATCGGGAATTACCGCAGCCTGGCTGCTGTCGCGCCGCTATGCGGTTACGCTAATCGAAAAAGAACCCCTGCTCGGCGGCCACGCCCACACCCACCGCATCACAGACGGCCCGGATGCCGGGACCTCCATCGATATGGGATTTATCGTCTTAAATGACCGCAATTATCCGACACTGCATACCCTGTTCAATCAGTGGGGCGTGGCGGTCCAGGATTCCGAGATGTCATTTGGGTTTGAAGATAAATCGTCAGGATTTTACTACTCCAGCGATGTGCCATGGGGGCTTTTTGCACGCCGCAGAAATATCGTTTCGCTTGACTTTTGGCGGATGATGCGCGACATTTTTCGCTTTAACCGCATCGCCGCCCGCCGCCTTCAAACCGGCATGGGCAATCTGACGCTCGGACAGTTTTTGCAGCAATACGGCTTTTCTAAATCGTACATTGACTACCACATTGTCCCGATCAGCGCTGCGGTCTGGTCAACGCCCAGCAGCAATATTCTGGACTTTCCCGCAGAATCCATACTGCGATTTTATAATCACCACGGACTGCTCAAACAGACCCACAGACCTCAGTGGCAGACGGTCTGCGGCGGCAGTATTACTTATGTTCGCGCATTTGAAAGTCAATTTCAGGGCATCATTAAAAAGTCCAGTTCCGTCCGCACCGTCCGGCGAACTCCCGATCACATCGAAGTCCTGCTGGACAGCGATGTCCCGCTCGTTTTTGACCGCGTGGTTCTGGCAACCCATGCCGACGTCAGCCGCCAACAGCTTGAAAATCCAACCCCGAACGAAGACAACCTTCTGGGCAAGTGGGCTTATACGCACAACAGCATCTGCCTGCACACCAACAGCCGCGTCATGCCTCCACACCGCAGCGCATGGGCAAGCTGGAGCTATCTCCGTTCCGGCGACAGCGATACGACGACGAAAATGAGCATGTCTTACTATATGAACCGTTTGCAGCGGCTTAACACCCGGCGCAATTATTTTGTTACGCTCAATTCATCCAACCCTATCCCAGCGCAAAACCAGCTTGAATCGCTGGATTTTGATCACCCGTGCTACACCTTTGACGCACTCAGCACGCATCCGCACATCGACACTATCAGCGGCAATGACCGCATCTATTACTGCGGCGCGTATTGCGGCTACGGATTCCATGAAGACGGCGCAAAATCAGGACTGGCGGTCGCCCGGAAATTTGGACTTGACCTATGAACTCGCAAATCATCCTTGGAAAAATCCATCATCGCCGCAGTTGGCCCGTCGAGCATCAGTTTACCTACCCGATCTATTTCTACCGGTTCGACATTGACGACCTACCGCACCTGAATCAGAGCTTACCCGGATTTGGCTACAACCACTTTTCACTGGTGCGGATGGATGACAAAGATTACCTGTGGCGCGGAAGTCAGCCGATTAAAGACAAGCTGGCAAGGGCTTTTGAGAAAATCGGGTACACTGAACCAATTACGCGGATTGAACTGATCAGCTTTGCGCGGTACTGGAATCTCATCTTTCGGCCGGTCAGTTTCTTTGTATGCTACGATGCCGACAATCGCTGCCGGCTAATCCTGACGGAAGTTCACAATACCTTCGGCGAAACCCACCTGTATCCCCTCAAAGACCCCGAAACCTCCTCGCAAACACTGTCCTTTAAAGCCGGGAAGGCGTTTCATGTCTCGCCTTTCTTTGACCTGCAAGGCGACTATCAAATCAAATATACAGATGACCGAAAGAATCTGGATATTACCATCACATTGACCCGACCCAACTGCGGCACGAAGCCCGTCCTTACCGTGCGGCTAACGGGAACCGGAATGCCGTTAACAACCAGGTCGCTCTATATGACGCTGCTGAAATACCCCTTCAGCGCCCTGCTGAATATGCCCCGCATCCTCCGGCAGGCGCTAACGCTCTATGTTCGAAAGAAACTTCCCTTTTTTCCAAAACCGGTTCCGCAGAGCGAGGATACAATGCGAAAACAAGCCCCCTCGTGGCTTGCCCGTCTGGGATTAAAGCTCTTTTTTTCATTTTTGGAAACCCAATCCGTCGGCCGCTTGACCGTAACCCTGCCTGAAGGCGAAACCCGCTCATTCGGTCCGCCCGACACCGACAAGTCAGCGAGCCTGCATGTTCTTGATTACCGATTTTTCAGTTTGCTCGCTGCCGCCGATGAAATCGGTTTTGGCATCGCTTATGAAAAAGGATACTGGAAGTCGGATAACCTTGTCGCCCTGATGGAGCTGATGCTCAATGTCACGCTGTCCCAGCCAGCGCTTTCGGCCTGGCATGCCATGCTGATCAAAGGATTTCATTTAATCCAACATAGGTACAAACGAAACACGGTTATTCAGGCCCAAAAAAATATCGCCTGCCACTACGACTTAAGCAATGCAATGTACCGAATGTTTCTGGATGAGACGATGAGCTATTCATGCGCTGTCTTTGATAATGTCCATGAGCCGCTTGCCGTCGCGCAGCGTCGAAAAATCGATCGCATCTTAGACAAATCGCATTTAACGCAAGAGTGCCATTTGCTTGAAATAGGCTCAGGCTGGGGCGAATTGGCGATTCGCGCTGTTCAGCGATTCGGCTGCCGCGTTACAACCCTTACGCTGTCCGCCCAGCAGCAGCAATTAGCCCAGCAACGCATCGCCGAGGCGAAACTGGCCGACCGGATTGAAGTGCAGCTGTGCGACTATCGCAATGTAACCGGACAATACGACCGCATCGTCTCAGTCGAGATGCTCGAAGCTGTGGGTAAGCGATATTACCCCTGTTTTTTCCGCCGTTGTGACCAACTGCTCAAGCCCAGCGGATTGGTAGTCATTCAAACTATTGTTATTCCCGATCAGCAGTACGAGACATACTCAAAAATGACCGACTGGATGCGGACATTCATCTTTCCGGGCGGATTGCTGCCGTCACTGACGGCATTGGCTAAGACGCTGACCAGCCATACGACTTTTGTGATTCAGGATGTTGAAAGTATCGGGCAGCATTACGCCTTGACCTTGGCGCAATGGCGAAAACAATTTATGGCCCATCGCGAAGACATCCTGAAGCTGGGATTTGATGAATCATTCATTCGCCGATGGGAATATTACTTTTCGTACTGTCAGGCCGGTTTCGCGCAACACTATACCGACGACCTGCAAATCGTCCTGACTCGGTCGCGAAATCGGACATGCATCGCCGCGTTCAAGCGGCACGTTAAATCGTTGGATAAATCCACATGATACTGCAAGGCATAGCCATAAACCTGCTGATAGGCATTGGAACCCTGATAGGATTCTGGATCATCTACCTATGGAAACGCAACCCATCCGTAGTCGATGTAGGCTGGGCGACGGGGCTAACGTTAATGGGTCTGGCTCATCATCTGATTTTTGCACCAGCTTCTTTCGGCAATTTATTGATCAGCTTAATGGTTGCCGCCTGGGGCATTCGGCTCGGCGGATATTTGTTTTGGACACGGGTGCGGCTGGGCAAAAAGGATGCTCGCTACGAATCCCTCAAACGGTCTGAAGCTATCCCCGTCGCATTGAATTACTTGATTCATTATGCTGTGCAGGCGTGTTTTCAGGCCGCGGTAGGACTTGTCTTTATCTTTACCTCCGCAATAACCGACTTTAGCTCCATCTGGACAACGCTTGGCGTAGTGTTATGGGCCATCGGCTTTATCGGCTGTGCGGCGGCAGATCATCAGCTCCATCGCTTTCGTAAAAATATAAGCAATCATGGACATATCTGCAGAAATGGACTTTGGAATTATTCACGCCATCCCAATTATTTTTTTGAGATTTGTCTGTGGTATGGATTTTCCGCGATAGCTCTGTCTTGCCCGCTTGGCTGGCTTGGACTGATCTCGCCGACCGTACTGATGCTGACAATGGTGTTTATCACAGGGCCCATTTCGGAAAATCAATCGCTGAAATCCAGGCCGGATGCGTACCGGCAATACCAGAAGACAACGTCAATGATTATTCCCTGGTTTAGATACGACTGACCACTAAATAGGTTACCGCCGCCGTCGAAGCCGACAGCACACTGCCCCATAGCATATCCACGATAGACAGCGTCAGCGGCCAATTGCGAAGGGTTGCCAGATTAGTCAGATCATAGGTAGCATAGGCAATCAAACCAAATAGCGCTGCCATTTTGACGGTATAAAGCAGCGACTGTTTTTCCAGCCCCGGCTGCAGCGCAAAAACCAGAATTCCGACCAGAAACAGCAAATAAAAGACAATTGCCGCGGTCCAGTTGATGTTGGGCGTCAGCAGCGGCTCAAGGGCCTGGCGATAAAAGCCTCGCGCAATAACACCAAGCCAGATCATATCGATCACAAAAAAAATTGGCACACTGACAGCATAGGTCAAAAGCATCCTTGAAATCGACATAAAAAACCCTTTCAAAAAATGTTAGCGTTTGAGGTACAAGCCTCCCGGTAACTGCTTAACCATCCCCTTTAATTGCAGACTAATCAGCGACGCATGCACCTGCCCAGCCGTCAAACCCGATTGAGCAATAACACGCTCGACATGCATCGGCTCGCCGTCAAATCCCTCAAGCACTCCCCGTTCCACATCCGAAAGATTTCGATTTGCCGAATCAAAAAGCGTCGCCTGGGCTTTTTCCTCGGCCTGCTGAGCCGCTCCGGCAGCGTGCGGCTTAAGTCCCTGTCCAACACAGCCAATCGCCTCTAAAATATCATCAAGTGAATCTACCAATTTCGCTCCATCTTTAATCAGCTTATGACATCCGCCGGATAGCGGTGAATCAATTTTGCCGGGAATTGCCATCACATCCCGGTCATAATCGAGAGCCGCTTTGGCGCTGAGTAAGGCCCCGCTATTGTGCGGAGCTTCGACCACCAGCACCCCCAGCGACAGCCCCGCGATAATCCGGTTGCGGGCGGGAAAGTTTTCCGCCAGCGGCTCATAGCTCATCGGCAGTTCGCTGACCACAGCGCCGGACTGGGCAATCATCGCAGACAATTTGTCATTTTCCGGCGGGAACACATTGGCCAGCCCGCACCCCTGCACGGCAATCGTCCGCCCTTTGGCGCTGAGCGCCCCTTTGTGTGCCGCCGTATCAATCCCCCGAGCCAATCCGCTGGCAATGGTAAATCCGGATGCCGCCAGCAGGTGGGCAAAACGGGATGCCTGCTCTGCGCCATACACGCTGCACCGACGCGAGCCGACAATCGCTACCGACAAAACATCCGACCGCTCCAGCGTCCCCCGCACATACAATACCGGCGGCGGATCATACACGCTCTTTAACGCCGCAGGATACCGCGCATCGTCCCAGTGAATCAGCATTGCCCCGTGTTTGTCGGCAAGCCCAATTTCCTTTTGCACGTCGAAGCTGCCCCGTGAACGAGCAATCTTTTCCGCCGTAGCCGTCCCAATACCCTCGACTTGGGTCATCGCCGCAACGGAGGTATCCAAGGCCGCCGCCACCGACCCGAAGTGCTTAACCAATCGGGCAAACAGCACCGGCCCAACTCCATCCGCATGCGTCAGCCGAAGATAGTCCTCAATCGATTCCGAATGTCCCTGATGCAGTACCAAATGACGTCCTTTCAATCTATAATTCATTCGCAGATCATTTTAATTCCCGACTCCCAAGCGTACAAGATCGCTTTTTCCCCTCGACAAATCTGCCCTATGCCTGCCAGAGCATCTGTGCAGCCGCCAAAACCGCAAGAATCTGGACGGCAAGATTGAATATCTTTTGGGGTATCCAGCGAAGCAGAAATATCCCCGCTGCCGCACCAATGGCGACACAGGGAAACAGGATGAGGTTGAATTTCAAAGATGCGGCGGTGATTAGGCCAAGATGCATACTGAACGGCACTTTGACCCAGTTAAGGATCAGGAAGTACCACGCTCCTGTGCCGATGAATTCATTTTT
>CAZVXR010000357.1:0-4118 GCA_964630865.1 uncultured Pirellulales bacterium
TTCCCCGGTTCAATCCCGTCAGCATCGGGCAATGATTTCGCAAAATGCCGCGTTCCCCATCTGAGCAGGGAATGATTACCGACACCGCACGACAATCCACCAGCTTGGCTTTCGGCGTCAGCAAGACGACGCGTAAAACAGGTTTAGTTACTATTCCAACCACAATCGGTATCCTGACACTTTGGGGACATTTACTTCTTCTGAACTTTCAACTGAGCTTCTTCGACAGCGCCAATGTACATAAAGGCCTGTTCAGGCAAGTGATCCCACTGGCCTTCACAGATTTGCCGGCAGCTGTTGACCGTTTCGGCAGCGGGAACATATTTACCTTCCAAACCGGTAAATTCTCGCGACACAATAAACGGCTGCGAGAAGAAACGTTCCAATTTGCGGGCTCGCCCGACAACCTGCTTATCTTCACGGCTCAGTTCGTCAATACCCAAAATCGCAATAGTATCCTGCAGACTCTGGTATCGCTGGAGATACTCCAGCACTTTTTGCGACACTTCATAATGCTCTTTGCCGACAATATTGATATCCAAAATACGTGAAGTGCTTTCCAGTGGATCAACCGCCGGATAAATGCCTTTTTCGGTGATTTTGCGCGACAGCACCACCGATGAATCCAGATGAGCAAAGGTTGTCGCCGGAGCCGGGTCAGTCAGGTCGTCGGCCGGAACATACACCGCCTGCACCGAGGTAATAGCGCCAGCCGTTGTCGAAGCGATACGCTCCTGAAGCTGTCCCATTTCACTGGCCAGCGTCGGCTGATACCCTACAGCGCTGGGAATACGTCCCAACAGCGCCGACACTTCCGAACCCGCCTGAGAAAAGCGGAAGATATTATCGATAAACAGCAAAATTTCGCCGCTGCCTGTTTCACACAAATACTCCGCCATCGTCAGCGCGCTAAGCCCAACACGAAGACGGGCTCCTGGCGGCTCATTCATCTGGCCAAAGACAAGACAGGTATTATCGAGCACCGTCATTCCGGTATCGCCAATTTTGGTTTTCTGCATTTCAAGCCACAGGTCATTGCCTTCGCGGGTACGCTCGCCGACGCCTGCGAAAACCGAATAGCCGCCGTGCTGGGTGGCAATACGGGCGATCAATTCCTGAATCAAAACGGTCTTGCCGACGCCGGCGCCGCCGAATAGTCCGGCCTTGCCGCCTTTGACAAAGGGACACAGCAAGTCAACGACTTTAATGCCGGTTTCAAACATTTCGGATTTAGCGGTTAGCTGCACGAACTTAGGGGGCTTGCGATGAATCGGACGGGTCTGCTTGACATGGAGAGCCGGACCGCCGTCAACGGGCTTGCCTAACAGATTTAGCACTCGTCCGAGCGTTTCTTTGCCGACAGGAACCTGCAGCGAACTGCCGGTATCAACCACATTCATCCCGCGGCGCAGGCCAAACGTGCTGCCCAGCGCAACGGCACGAACGCGTCCGCCTCCCAGATGCTGCTGGACTTCGCCAACAAGATCGATGGTTCGACCTTCCTCTTGGACTTTGATTTCCAGCGCGTTATAAATTGCGGGCATCCGTTCGGCATGAAATTCCACTTCAAACGTGCTTCCAACGACCTGTGTAATGCGACCTGTATTTGTCATAGTCCTGCTCGTTACTAACATCTTATCCGCCGACGGCGGAATTTCTCTGATTGTTTTTTCTCATATTATTTCTGTATCGCTCCGACACCGGTAATAATATCCAGCAGTTCGGTGGTAATCTGACCCTGACGGGCACGATTATATTCTTTCGATAACTCGTCAATCATTTCGTCGGCGTTTTCACTTGCATTACGCATCGAAACGACGCGAGCCAGATATTCGCTTGTCATCGCTTCCAAAAAACAGCCTGCCAGCGCCGAGCGAATAATCATGGTCGCCAGTATTTCAAACATATCCTCCGGCTTATCGCTCAGCAGAAAATCCTCAAATGCCAGCTCCCACGGCCAGATCACCGTCGCTCGCGTCGTCAGATCGTCGATCAAATCGGAAACCGGCAGCAGCGTTAGAGTCTGGACGCGCTGAGCCGACTGCGAATGAAAACGATTATAAACCACCCCCAGCCGACCAATACGACCGGCCATAAACTCTTTGACAAAAAAATCGGCAATCTTATTCACCTGCTCGGCCGACGGCATTTCATCGAAAGAGTCATAAACCTCCGCAGGCTTGATTTTCCGATGCTCCAGGTAATTGACCACCTTGCGGCCCTTGGCATAAATTTTCAGCTCACGGTTAAATCGCACAGCCAATTTTTGATGCGTATCAATCTGCCGAAAAACATCCGTATTATAACCGCCGCAAAGACCGCGATTGCTTCCAATGACGATGATGGCGTTGGTTTTCGAAGAATTCTGCAGAATAATCGAGTGTTTTAACCCTTCCGACGCGGTAATCATCAGATACGCCAACTGCGCCAAAGCGTCAAAGTATTCGACGCCCTGCGTCCACTGGTTGTAATACTGACGATACCGCACCGCCGCAATCGTTTCCATGGTGCTGGTCACTTTGCTGATATTCGTCGCGGCTTTTTTCCGCTGCAGAATGTGTCGTGTATTCGCCATCGTGGATTATTTCAAAATCCGCCTATCCGCCAAAACTGAATTTATAAATAGTCTTATACGTCAAAATCGCTTCGTTCAGAGCTGGCAGAAGATCATCGCTAAGTATCCCCGTCTTATTCAGCTCATCCAGATACTCGCCGGCTTCCAATTTCAGCCACAGCAGCAGCTCATCGAGAAAATGCCCGACGCGAGAAACGTCGATTTCGTCCATGACGCCGCTTGAACCGGCCAGAATACTAATTACTTCATCAGCGACGCTCATCGGTGAAAACTGCTTCTGTTTGAGCACTTCCACCATCCGATAGCCGCGATCAAGCTGCTTTTGCGCCATTTCATCCAGATCGGTTCCCAGCCGGGCAAAAACCTGCAATTCCCGGAATGAAGCAAGGTCCAGACGCAGTTTGGGAGCGACCTTTTTCATCGCCTGAGGCTGAGCGGAGCCGCCAACGCGGCTGACGCTGATACCCACATCCACCGCAGGCCGAACCCCGGCCAAAAAGAGTTCACGCTGCAGATAAATCTGCCCGTCGGTAATCGAAATAATGTTGGTCGGAATATACGCCGAGACCTGCCCTTCCAGCGTTTCAACGATCGGCAGCGCCGTCATGGACCCGCCGCCTCGCTGACTGGACAGCTTGACGCTGCGTTCGAGCAAACGGCTGTGCAGATAAAAAATGTCGCCGGGGAACGCCTCGCGTCCCGGAGGACGACGCAGAATCAGGCTTAGTTCACGGTAGGCTACGGCGTGCTTGCTCAGGTCGTCATACACACACAATGTATGCCCCTGTTTTTCGTACATAAAGAATTCGGCAATCGTCGCGCCGGCATACGGCGCGATATACTGCATTGCCGCGCTATTGGAGGCCGGCGCTGCAACGACAACCGTATGCTCCATCGCGCCATGCTTTTTCAACGTCGCTACCACTTCAGCAATCGTCGAATCCTTTTGCCCGATAGCGACATAGACGCAGATAACGCCCTTGCCTTTTTGGTTAATGATCGTATCCAGCGCTATCGCGGTCTTGCCGGTCTTGCGGTCACCGATAATCAGTTCACGCTGTCCGCGCCCGATCGGAATGGTCGCATCGACGCTTTTAATACCCGTAGCAAGAGGCTCTTTGACCGGCTGGCGGTCGGCGATCCCCGGAGCCTGAAATTCGATAAGCCGTCGGGTTTCCGATGGAATCGGCCCCATTCCATCCACCGGTTCGCATAGCGAATTAACCACACGGCCAATCAAGCCCGGACCGACCGGTACGGACAGCAGCCGGCCTGTCGCATGAACCGTACCACCTTCGCGTACGTTCTCGAAATCGCCATAAACGACCGCGCCGATAGAATCCTCGTCAAGGTTGAATACCTCGCCGATGACGCCGCCATCAAATTCCAGCATCTCACCGACCATCGCATTCTCCAGACCGTAGATACGAGCGACGCCGTCGCCGACCTCAAGAACGGAACCGACCTGCGAAACCTCAAGCTGGCTTTTATAGCGTGAGATTTCCTGCTTAATCAGACTGGATATTTCAGTTACATCGAATTT
>CAZVXR010000358.1:0-2465 GCA_964630865.1 uncultured Pirellulales bacterium
CGAAGAGTATCTCGCGTCGATTACCCGCACCGGCGGTCTAAATACCTGGCTTATTGAGGAAGTGGAATGGTCGTCCCGTTCCTGCAATGACAGCAATCGTCTTGAGCCGTGCGAGTCGGGTGAAAATGGAGTCAACCGTGAAAATAATATGGTTGATCCTCAGCGGTGGCAACGATGGATGACCCTGCTGGATTATGTGAATGCTAATGGCCAGCCGATGACGATGGGCGACTATGCCTTGGCGATGACTTTTGACAATGCACCGACGGTTTATAATCCCGATCAGGCGGATGCTGACCATGATGGAATTGGCGATGTGGTTGAGACTGTTTCGCTTATGCTTGACGCTGCGGAACTGGTGCAAAATGGCGATATGCTCGAAGGCAATCTGCGAGCGAAACTGGGTTTGTCCGGGCAGGTAATTCATTTCTTTCTCGATGTGAATTTTGACGCCAATCCAGAAGAATTGACCGCCGTTACCGATGCAGACGGAGTCGCAGCCATTTTCATCCAGATACATCAAAAGCCCGAATTCGCTGCCTGTTGGGCATATTGGAATGGTATCGTCGCTGCTGCGACCGATGCGATACCGCTTGACTTTACGCAGACAAAATTGAAATAATAACAACGATAACACTATGGAATAAGGAAAAAACAATGAGCATTAAAACCGTCATTCAAAGCGACAAAACCCCCAAAGCCATCGGCCCCTATAGCCAGGCAGTTCTTGCGGGCAATATGTTTTTTGCATCCGGGCAGCTTGGGATTGAGGCAGCGACCGGCAAAATGATCCCCGGCGGCGTCAAAGAACAGGCCCAGCAGGCGATGAAAAATGTCTGCGCCCTCCTTGAAGCGGCCAATCTGACCATCGACAATGTTGTTCAGGTACAGCTATTTCTGGCGGATATGGCTGATTTCGCACAGGTTAATGAAGTCTATAAAACCATCTTCACCGAACCTTATCCGGTACGCAGTACATTCCAGGTTGCCGCATTGCCGCTTGCCGCACGCATGGAAATTCAGGTTGTGGCCATGAAATAATCCACCTGTTTTTGGACTGAAAATAGACATAAAAAAACCTGTTTGTTTTAGAGCAAACAGGTTTTTATCGTTTTTATACGTTATTGATGCTTTAGGAAATAAAGCACATCTTTGCGAATTTCGCTGAGTTTTAAGCCGAGATTGCGAAGGACTTTGGCTCCGACGCCTTCATTTTCATAAAGCAGACCCAACAGCAGATGTTCAGTGCCGATCATCGGGTGTTTGAGTTCTCTGGCTTCTTTGACGGCGTCATCGATGACGCTTACGGCATGACGGGTACGGGGCAGGGTTTCATAGTCGCCGTCTTCCGGGCCGGAGCCGTGAGTGACTAATTTTTCGATTTGTTCTTTGGCGTGAACCAAGTCCACTTTGCGATGCCGAAGGACACACGCCGCACAGCCATCTTTGACTTCGAGAAGTCCAAGCAGGATATGCTCGGTGCCGAGATGGTCGTGTCGTAAATTTTGTGCTTCCTGGCGAGCCCGGTCCATAACGCTTTGTGCATGTTCTGTGTACCGTTCAAACATCTGCCTGTCTCCTAAAACGTATGTATAATGTTATGTAACTCCCGTTAGGGAAACGAATTAAAAGTTTTTTGCACGAATCGTTTTTATATCACATACCCCGTCACAGAAAACGCCTCCGCAACACAAAGTCAGCCCCTCAAACTGAGCAACAGTATAACACAAAGCCAGGTTGCAAGTCCACCCAATTTACTCAAAAAACTGTCGATTAACCCATTTTCCTGCCTTCATCAAAGGCTTTCAGGTTGATGTCTTTATATTGGGGTTTAACGCACGCTACGACGGCCTTATGCCATGCTTCCAGCGGCAAGTCCAGCCCATTGGACAGCGCCCCCAGCAGCACGACGTTGGCCGTACGGATATTGCCCAACTCAATGGCTTTCTTGGATGCATCGAAGAAAATCAGCCGCGGAAACTGGTCGCGGAGTTTCTGCTCGACATTATCCGGATACTTGGCCGCACCCATCGACACTGTAACCGGGGTAATCTTCTGGGCATTGACTACGCATAAGCCACTGGGCATTAGATAATCCGCGTACCGCAGGGCTTCGCTCTGTTCAAGCGAACAAAGGACCTGTGCGGTGCCCTTGGCCACAAGCGGGCTGTGAACTTCTTTGCCATATCGTATTTGACCGATGACTGAGCCTCCGCGCTGAGCCATGCCGTGAACTTCATTGGTTTTGACATCAAATCCGGCGTTCATCGCCGCCTGGGCGAGAATCTCGCTGGCCAGCAAAATGCCCTGACCGCCGACACCGCATAAAACTACACTGGTTGTATGCTGACTCATTTGGATGCTTCCTCCTGCGTATTGATAATCGCGCCAAAAGGACACGCCTGCTGACAGAGACTGCATCCATAGCAAAGATTTTCATTGATGACCGGTTTGTCGCCGCCGCC
>CAZVXR010000359.1:0-2410 GCA_964630865.1 uncultured Pirellulales bacterium
CAGACCGGCATGGACAACGTCTTTATCATCTACAGCCTGTTGGGGCCGATATTTGCCATATTCAGTCCTATTGTGGCATTGCTTAGCGGGTTGTTTGGCGGCGCGATGGTCAGCGTCTTTGATACACAGCCAAACCCGCAAAACCAGACATCGAAAGGGGCTTACTGCAATCCTATCAAGAAAGAAAATCGCATTCTGAAAGCTCTGCAATACGCTTTTTTAATTTTGCCCGCCGATATCGGCAAAGCCATGTTTGTCGGCCTGGTTATCGCTGCGCTAATTTCAATAACCATTCCAGACGACTTTTTCACGGCACATCTGGCAGCCGCAGGCGGAATCCTGGCGATGGTGATCATGATGGCCATCGGTATTCCGATGTATGTCTGTTCTGCGGCGTCCGTTCCTATCGCTGCCGCTCTGATTGAAAAAGGGCTTAATCCCGGTGCGGCGATGGTTTTTTTGATGACCGGACCTGCGACCAACGCGGCGGCAATTACGACCCTGTGGGCAACATTAGGACGAAAAACAGCGATTTTATACCTTGTTTCCGTAATCGTCTGCGCTTTTACGGCAGGGATTTTTCTTGATATGATGTTTTCAGGCACCGCGAAACAGACCCTTTGCGAACACGGATGGATGATGCCCGCATGGCTGGGCAATAGCTGCGCTGTCGCGCTGGTTGCTGTCCTTGGCTTTGCGATGGTCAAAAAAACACGTTGCCAAAACAAAAGAGGGGTCTTAAATTTCACTTCGTACACTTCCGTTTTTTTTGTCTCATCCGGATTATTGCTTTCATTTTTGGGAGAATTTGCTAAGATGTTTCTTTCTAAAAGCATATAAAGGTAAAGTTTTGTCTTTTATTATTAAACCTTAGTTTTTGGAGGTGTTGCATTGAGTCATCTTCTTAGCGGCAATGAGGCTATCGCCCGCGGCGCGTATGAAGCAGGCGTTACCGTGGCGACGGGCTATCCCGGTACGCCATCGACGGAAATTTTGGAAAATATCGTACAATACAAGTCGGATATTTACTGTGAATGGTCGCCCAATGAAAAAGTGGCGTTTGAGGTTGCGGCGGCGGCGGCGTGCGCCGGGGCGCGGTCGATTGTAACGATGAAGCACGTCGGGCTCAATGTCGCGGCCGACCCGCTGATGACGCTGAGCTATCTGGGCGTTGAAGGCGGGATGGTGATTGTGGTTGCCGATGATCCAGGAATGCATTCGTCACAAAATGAGCAGGACACGCGGCACTTTGCGCGGTTTGCCAAGATACCTATCCTCGAGCCATCCGATAGCCAGGAAGCCAAGGACTTTGTCAAGCTGGGGATTGCGATTTCCGAACAGTTCCATACACCGATTATTCTGCGTACGACCACGCGAATTAGCCACTCGCGCAGCATCGTTACGTTTGAAGACCGTCAGCAAAACCCCAAGCCGATTGGGTTGGAAAAAAATCAAATGCGGTTTGTGCCGGTACCTGTCTGGGCTCGCCCTATGCGGCAGCAGGTCGAAAAGCGGTTGCATGAACTTCAAACGTTCGGCAATAAGACGTCCGTAAACCGGATCGAATGGCGTGATAAATCGCTGGGTATCATTACCGGCAGTATTGCGTATCAGTATACCCGCGAAGTCTGGCCAGAAGCATCGGTTTTGAAACTGGGGATGGCATACCCCTTTCCCGATGAATTGATCAAAGAGTTTGCCGCCGGGGTTAAGCGGGTTCTGGTGGTTGAGGAACTCGATGATTTCCTCGAAGAACACATCAAGGCGCTTGGGATTGCCTGCAAAGGCCATGACATAATCCCGAATATTGGCGAGCTTTCGGTTACAACGCTGGAAGAATGCCGGGCAAAAATGGAAGGCAAGCCGGTCACGTTGATTGCGGCGCCGAAATATGCGAGTGAGCTGCCCGCACGGCCGCCGGTACTGTGTCCGGGCTGTCCGCATCGTGGCGTTTTTTCCGCTCTCGGTAAACACGATGTGGTTGTTACCGGCGATATCGGCTGCTACAGCTTAGGAACATTTAAGCCGCTTAGCCGACTGGATATTATTCTCTGTATGGGCGGCGGCATTTCGATGGCACAGGGTCTGGACAAGGCTGGCGAAAAACGTAAAATCGTCGGTATGGTGGGCGATTCGACCTTTTTCCACTCCGGGATTACCGGCCTGCTCGATATTGCATACAACAAAGGGACATCAACGATTATTGTCGTTGATAATCGTACCACCGCGATGACCGGCCATCAGGAAAATCCGGGCAGCGGCAAAACCCTGATGGGTGAAGCAACCCGTGAGGCATCCATTGAGGCCTTTGGCAAAGCCTGCGGTATTAAACGCATCTTTACCGTAAATCCATACCATTCAAAGAAGATACAGGAAATCATTTCGCAGGAATTGGAAGTGAGTGAACCTT
>CAZVXR010000360.1:0-3401 GCA_964630865.1 uncultured Pirellulales bacterium
TAATACGCATCATAATAGCCGCTGGATAAAGCAAACGTTCCCAGCATAATCCGTCGCTTGACCTCGGCGCCAAATCCCTCCGCACGGCTCTTGGAATAGACCTCGATATAGTCGCGTGCGCTGGGCGAGCGATAGCCGTAATGGCAGCCGTCATAACGCGCCAGATTGCTCGAAGCTTCAGCGGTGGCGATGACGTAGTAGGCCGCAATGGAATAATCAAAATGCGGCATCTGCACTTCGACCAGCGTTGCCCCGGCCTGTTGATAGATTGCCAGTGCCGTCTTGATCGCATCCCGCACGGGCGATTCAGCATGTTCGATAAACTGCGGCACATACGCAATCTTTAGTCCTGCGACAGGCGTTTCAAGAGTGCTTAAATAATCCGGCACGGGAGCGGCTGCATCGCCAATCGAGGTGCTGTCGCGTCCATCGTGTCCGGCGATAGCCTGTAATACCAATGCCGCATCCGCAACGCTGGTCGTCATCGGGCCAATCTGGTCGAGACTGGAGCCATACGCGACAAGGCCATAGCGGGATACTCGCCCGTAAGTAGGTTTAAGGCCGACAACGCCGCAAAAGCTGGCGGGCTGACGAATCGAGCCGCCCGTATCCGAGCCGAGTGCCGCAAAACAAAGTCCCGCCGCGACCGCCGCCGCCGAGCCGCCGCTCGAGCCGCCGGGAACACGGGATTTATCCCACGGATTAACGGTTTTCTTTAATCCGGAGTTTTCAGTACTCGACCCCATTGCGAATTCGTCAAGATTGGTCTTGCCCAGGATGACCGCGTCGGCCGCAAGCAATTTTTCCACCACATTGGCGTTGTAGGGAGGCTTGAAATTTGCCAGAATTTTCGAGCCGCAGGTCGTAAGCCCCTCACTGTAGCAGATATTGTCTTTGACTGCCACGGGCACGCCGGCCATCACCCCAATAGGCAGTCCGGCGGCAATTTTAGCATCCACCGCCTTAGCCTGTTCAAGGGCTTTTTCGGCAAAGACGCTGATATACGCCCCAATCGAGGTATCACATTGGGAAATGCGATCAAGCATTGCCGCCGTTACCGCTTGGCTTTTGATCATCCCGGCCGCAATCTGCTTTCTCAGCTCTATGGCACTCATCATATCAAACATATCGATGTCTTTTTTCAATCTACAATATACAATTTCCAATACATAATTTCTTACGCGTTCGACTCCGCATCCAAAATCTGCGGCACCTTGAAGTAGTCATCCACCCGATCCGGGGCATTTTCCAATGCTTTTTCAACATCCAGCGATGGACGCACGACATCGTCCCGAAAAACATTGTGTACCGGCAGGCAATGCGCCAGAGGTTCTACGTTTTCTGTATCCAGTTCGTTGAGTTTCTGGATATATTCAACAATGGCCGAAAGTTGTCCGCTGAACAAGTCCAGCTCGGCTTCCGACAGGTCAAGCCGCGACAAATGTGCCACTTTCTCTGCCTGCTGACGGGTAATTTGATTGTTCATAAGGGATTACCATACCAAAACAAAGTCGTATTCGGGGCTGCTGTTCTGCCCGGCTGTAGCCTTATACCACATTTCAGAGTGTTCCGGCAAGATTTTCTTCAGGTTAATGGAATCCAAGGGTGATTTCAGTACTGAAAACCGCTTTTTTGTTTTTTGGTAGACATGACAAAAGAATTCTACGAAAAATCTTTTCTGCATCTTTACAAAATAATCTAACTTGTTATTTTATAAGAGCTTAGCGTTTTTTGCAGAAAATTCAAAAAGGGGTATTTTAAAATTGACAAAAGAAATGAAATCAGATATATTATCGAGAATGTGGAAAACTTTGGAGAGAGTGGGATCGATAGGTCTTCACCTCAGGAAAAGAGAACTGTTATTTAGATTGGAGGTATAGGATGAGAAAGAAGACTTTTGTAGTAGCGCTTCTGAGTGTTTGTCTTTTTGTTACGTCTGCAAGTGCGTCCATTGACAAGTGGAATTGCGCGGCGGATGGTGATGGTGCTATCGTGATGAATCCGGGCACATCTTTGACAAACGGTGGCCAAGAGGGTGGCATACCGTTGTACACGCTGGACATGTCCGGCACACAATATTGGGGGCCTGCTCATGTCGCGGGCGATTTTATCACCGACACAGAGCTTGACCCGATCGTGTGGATTTTGGAAGATGTCGAGAACGCCACCAATTTTGCCTGGACAGATTATCACATTGCAATCGGCATGAACAAGCCGTTTTCAATTACAGGTACTGCCCAGCCGTTGGATTGGACAAAGACCATCGCACAGCCAATTGGCGGACAATTGCTTCCTAATGGCGGTACTGGTTGGTTGGGTATTGTGGACTTCTTCGCAGGCACCCCCATTCAGATCGGACAGGTAGGTACTTTCGGCGTAAAGGTTCAGTTTGCAGGCAGCGTTCAGTTCTGCACGGAACAGTATCCGACACCCGAACCGGCGACCCTGGCAATGCTTGGCCTCGGCGGTTTGGCTCTGCTTCGCAGAAAAAAATAAGATACAGACCGAAGTACCGCGAAAAAAGTGTGATAATAACAAAGGGATTCAGCGCAATGCTGGCTCCCTTTTTTTGTTTCGAAAATTGGCAAAAATAGCTTGACGGGAGGTTTAAAATAGCTATAGTTGGCTCTCTTTGGCGGATGTGGCGGAATTGGCAGACGCGCAGGCTTCAGGTGCCTGAGGGTGGAAACGCCCGTGGAGGTTCAAGTCCTCTCATCCGCATTGCCCAGTCGAGTATGCAGAAATAACTTGACAAAAAAAGGTTTTTTGGCGATAATTAATAGCTCAAATGCTGTTTATTTTGAGTTTTGCATGGTTTTTGTTCCGCCAGAAAACAGGGTGGAATAGTTTATTTTCCCCGATAGCTCAATAGGTAGAGCGGGCGGCTGTTAACCGCCAGGTCGTAGGTTCGAGCCCTACTCGGGGAGTTGTTGTAAGTTACGCTGAAATCAATACTTACGATTACCTGCACACGTGCAGCGCGGCCGTAACCTTGTTTAAAAAAGCGGTAGTACTACCGGTTTTTAGAAAGGATTTCGACCGTGAACGCACAAAAAACATCGTTTTTAGCTTCAAAACAGGCATTCAAAAAACCCGAACCGAAGAGCGGGCGGCGCATTGCCGCCATACCTAAGATGCGTCTGCACAAGGCTACCGGGCAAGCGTATGCCGTCCTGAACGGCAAGTATTTCTTCTTCGGTCTTTTCGACACGCCCGAAGCAACCCAGAAATATTACCAAACTATTGCCGAATGGATGGCTGCGGGCAAACAAACCAGTCGGCCCCCTGCCGAGGTATCTATCAATGAAATCATCGCCCAATTCTGGCCCCACGCCGAGCGGTATTATGTCCGGATGGATGGGTCGCCCACGGATGAAATAAAGAATTTCCGTCAGGCGCTA
>CAZVXR010000361.1:0-4865 GCA_964630865.1 uncultured Pirellulales bacterium
TCACTGAAGGAATAATCCATGGCGTATCTAATGATTCTCTTTCCACTACTGATGGCCGCCCTTGCCGCGGCGGTTCCCTCTAACCGCCTGCGACCGTGGCTGTTGCCCCTGAGGGCGGTTGCGTATATGGCAATTACAGCCTTTGTGCTGACACGACATGACCTGATGGTTACTGCGGCATGGCTGGGGCTGGACCCGCCCGCCCGGATCGTGCTGCTGGTTGTCAGCACGCTCTTTCTATTCTGTTCTTTCTACACCGTAGGCTACCTTCGTCATCGACAGGAACGATCAAACCGTGTATTCTGCAGCTGCCTTCTCGGCTTTCTGGGCATCATGAGTCTAATCACCTGGTCGCATCATCTGGGTCTGATGTGGGTGGCAATCGAGGCAAGCACCCTGGTAACTGCGCCGCTGATCTACTTTAACCGCACCCAGCGCAGCATTGAAGCGACATGGAAATACCTCATCATCGGCTCGGTCGGCATCGCCCTGGCGCTGCTGGGTACATTTTTTCTCGCCTATGCTTCCATACAAGGAGGGCTTCATGCCACGCTTACCTTCGAAGAGCTCTTGCGAAATGCCCCGCAGTTATCAAAACCGTGGCTGCACGCCGCATTCGTCCTGCTGCTGGTAGGCTACGGCACCAAGATGGGACTGGCTCCGATGCACACATGGAAGCCCGAAGTCTATGGCGAAGTACCAGGCGTTGTCGGGGCGATTTTCGCCGGCGGCGTTGCCAGCTGCGCCTTTCTCGCCATCCTGCGTATCTATCAAATCTGTCTGGCCGCAGGGGAAAACGCCTACACCTCGCGGCTGCTGCTGCTTATCGGTATTTTCTCCATCGCCGTTGCCGGCTTATTTATGGTCGGCCAGCGCGACTTCAAACGCATGCTTGCCTACTCCAGTGTCGAACACATGGGCATCCTTGTGCTGGGCCTGGGCATCGGCGGGCCTGCCTTGTTCGGAACCCTGCTTCATATCATCACCAATGGCATGACCAAAGGCGTACTTTTCCTTTCTGCCGGCAACATCCACCGCGCCTACGACAGCAAGAGTATCGAACAGGTCAGCGGAGCGATGCGCCGACTTCCGATATCCGGGACACTGTTTCTGGCCGGGTTTCTGGCCATCACCGGATCGCCCCCGTTTGGCCCGTTTATCAGTGAATTTGCCATCCTCAACGGAGCGTTCGAGGCAAAACGGTTCTTCGCAGGAGGGCTGTTTCTATTCCTGCTGCTGGTAGTTTTCATCGGAATGGGCGCCACCGTATTGCGGGTTGTTCAGGGTCGTATCCCCATCGCAGCACGTAAAACACCCTATCGTGACGGATGGCTCACCGCCGCCCCTGTGATAATCCTGATGGGGATTGTCTTGCTTTTGGGCTTGTACATCCCCGCTCCATTGACCACATTGCTTAATGATGCGGTTGGCTTTCTGGAGGGCAAATAATGATTCAGAATAATCCCCGCCTTGCAACTTTGATCAATGGTCGGGCTGTCCCGCTGGAGGCGATTGCGATGCTGACGCTGGATGATTTTCAGCAGGCGATTGTCGAGGGTGTTGCCGTCGGCCAGCGTGTCTCTGCGATGTTCGGCGCGATGGTTCAACCGAAAGCCAATGCGGTAGAGCTTTACGTCGTACTTGCCGACGACGAACAAAATCGCCTGTACGCAGGCCGGACTCGAATCGAAGACGACCGGTTTCTTTCGCTGACGCCGCGATGTCCGCAAGTCCATCTGTTTGAACGTGAAATCGCCGAACAGTTCGGTTTAAAAGCAATAGGACATCCATGGTTTAAGCCGGTACGCTATCAGCATTCATGGACATCCCTTGATGCCTGGGATCGGCCATCGGATCAGCCAATTCTGCCGGGTGTGGGCGATTTCTATCGCGTCGAAGGCGACGAAGTACACGAAGTCGCCGTCGGCCCCGTCCATGCGGGCATCATCGAACCCGGCCACTTCCGCTTCCAATGCCATGGCGAGCGTGTGTTTCATCTGGAAATCGCGCTGGGCTACCAGCATCGCGGTGTCGAACAAAGCATGATCGGCGGACCGAACAAACGCTCCATCCATTACGCCGAGACCCTGGCGGGCGATTCAACCATCGCCCATTCCACCGCCTACTGTCAGGCAATCGAGGCCCTCGCCCGCTGCCAGAAATCCGCCCGTGCCCAAATGCTGCGCGGCATCGCCCTGGAACTCGAACGCTTAGCCAACCACATCGGCGACCTTGGGGCGCTGGCTAATGATGTCGGATTCCTGCCGACCTCCAGTTACTGCGGCCGTATTCGCGGCGACCTGCTCAATATAACCGCCGTGCTGTGCGGCAATCGATTTGGGCGCGGGATGGTTCGGCCCGGTGGGGTCGGCTTTGACATCGACGCTGCCCGCGTATCCGAGATGCTGCGTCGGCTGGATGCGGCCGAACGCGACACCACGGTCGCCGTCAATCTCCTCTGGGATACGCCGTCCGTCATGGCACGTTTTGAAAACACCGGGCCCCTGCCGCGGGGTATCGCTATCGAATTGGGCATTGTTGGTCCCGCCGCCCGCGCATCCGGCCTGATGCGTGACATTCGACTCGACCAGCCGTCCGGCATCTTTCGATTTACTCATCTGCCCGTTTCGACCTGTGATACCGGCGATGTCTTCGGACGCGCCTTTGTCCGCTGGCTTGAAATCCAGCAATCCATAAAGTTCATCCGGGAGCAGCTTAGCGCTGTACCGGCTGGCTCAGCCCGCGTAGCGGTTGGTTCGCTTTTGCCGAATAGCTTTGCCGTAACCCTCAATGAAAGCTGGCGAGGCGAGGTTTGCCATGCAGCCATCACCGACACGCACGGACGGTTTGCCCGTTATAAAATTGTTGACCCCTCTTTCCACAACTGGACGGCGCTTGCCTATGCCCTGCGCAATCAGGAAATTTCGGATTTCCCGCTGTGCAACAAGAGCTTTAATTTGTCCTACTGCGGAAACGACCTATGATTAAAACCTATGCCATTTTGATCCGAACAAGGAATATGTTATGTTTAAGATAATTCTCGCCCGACTCCAGCAAGGCCACCGAACCATAAAGTACCCCGATGGCCCCCCGCCGGAGTTGTCCGACCGATTTTGCGGACGTCCTACGCTCGATGCGGCCAAATGCCTGACGGGCTGCCGTGCCTGCGCAGAAGTCTGCCCGACAGACGCAATTACCATCACCGACCAGGCTCATATCGACCTGGGCAAATGTCTTTTCTGTTCCGAGTGCGCAGCCTCCTGTCCCAATCAGGCTATCGCTTACTCAAAGGACTACCGTCTTGCGGTTCGTCAGCGTCAGGATTTGGTCATCACACAAAATCAGCAGTCGCTGAATCTGGAAGCCGAAATGAGTGCAAAACTAAAAAAGCTGTTCGGTCGCTCGCTGAAACTGCGCCAAGTCAGCGCTGGCGGCTGTAATGCCTGTGAAGCCGATACCAATGTGTTAAATACACTGGCGTGGGATTTAGGGCGTTTCGGCATCCAGTTCGTCGCCTCCCCGCGACATGCCGATGGACTGCTCATAACAGGACCGGTTACCGAGAATATGAAGCTGGCGCTGAAAAAAACCTACGATGCAGTACCGGATCCCAGAATCGTTATTGCAGTCGGCGCCTGTGCGATTTCCGGCGGCCCGTACATCAACCATCCGCAAGCGAACAATGGAGCCGAATCGGTCGTACCCGTAGACCTCTACATCCCCGGCTGCCCCCCGCACCCCCTGACAATCCTCGACGGCCTACTCCGATTCCTCGGCCGTCATAACGCGGATTTTCCATCCTTAGTGTCATAATAGCCTCTCTGGCTTAAGAATGGACAATCAGGCCAGAGAGGCTGCATAAAATATCAGATGGAGAAGGCAAACTCCCTGTACGTTAGGCTTTTTTGAGCCGTACTGCTTGGGGCTTGATATCGACCAGATCGGCAATCTTGATCGGCCGTTTTTTCTCGATGCTTTCACGGGCGGCGATACCAATCAGAATCGACATCGCACCGTCACGGCTGCCTGCGGCATGATCCAGCGGATCCGGAGCGGCTGTATCGCCAAAGATGCGGGTTTGCAGTTTAATATCCCCCCCGCCGTGACCACTGCGGAAGCGAGGTACCAGGATTTCCTCATGGCTCTTGAAATTCAGCATTCGAATAATCCGGTTATATTTGGATACATCCTTTTCCTGTTCCTGGCTCATTTGCAGGGCATGCAATTGATCCTGGCTGACCTCGATTTTATCCATCCACGGGAGATCTTCCCACGTCTCCAGACGGCCGTTCATTCCATTAAAGGCAATATGCCAGCCCTCAAACGGTGAATACGTCGTCAGCGAATACGTCACCTGCACGTTATTGGCGTATTTGATAATCACGCCCATTTTGTCATAAATATCAATCTCATTGCGCCACACGCAGGCGTCTCTGAAGTACCCATCATACTGTTCATTCGCCACATACAGCTTCATATAATGTTCATCTTTGGTAATATCCCAGCGAAAACGGCATTCTGCATGCGGACAGTTGCGGCAATGGGTATGTCGGAAAGCGTTGTTTTTGCCGTAGTGTTCCAAGTCGCCATAAGCACACACCTCGACCGGGTCTGAATCAATCAACCAGTTGAGCAGGTCAAAATGATGCGTGGCCTTATGCACCAGCAGCGTACCGCTGAATTTGCGGAACGCATGCCAGCGGCGGAAATAATCCGCGCCGTGCGAGGTATTGAGATACCAGTGGAAATCCACCGAAGTGATCTTGCCGACTTGCTCTTCTTTGAGCATCTCTTTAAGCTTTGTGAAAGTCCCAATATAGCGGTAATTGAAACCGACAATCAATTTGCCCTTGGCTTTTTTTTCG
>CAZVXR010000362.1:0-1706 GCA_964630865.1 uncultured Pirellulales bacterium
CGAGACCGCGTTCGAGGTGGCGCGCCCGCGCCTGTGGTGGCCGCGCCCCTTGGGCCAGGCGCACCTGTACACGCTCGAGACGCGGCTGACGCGCGGGGACGCGACCTGCGCGACCCGCGCCACGCGCTTCGGCATCCGCGAGATCACCCTCGCGCAGGAGCCGAACCCGGCCGTCCCCGGAGGCCGGACGTTCACGTTCGTGGTCAATGGCGAGAAGTGCTTTATCAACGGGGCGAACTGGGCGCCGTCTGACGGCATTCCCGCGCGCATCACGCCGGAGCGGCGCACACACCTGCTGACGCTGGTCCGCGATGCCAACATCAACATGCTTCGCGTCTGGGGCGGCGGCATTTATGAAGACGATGATTTTTACCATGAATGCGATAAGCTGGGCATCTTAGTTTGGCAGGATTTTATGTTCGCCTCAGCCTACTATCCGGACGGCGAATGGTTTGCCGAACATATCCGGCTCGAAGCTCAAAGCGTCATCCGCCGGCTGCGGAATCATCCCTGCCTTGCCGTCTGGTGCGGCAACAGCCATATCGACCGGCTGCACCAGACTGGACAACTCGGCAAAAGCAAAAAATTCCACGGCAAAGCCATTTTCCATCGCCTGCTGCCGGAGATGCTGGCTGAGCTGGACCCCAATCGGGATTACATCCCAACCGTTCCGGAAAGCCTCTCCGAAGACAAAAGTTCCGCTTTTGCCGACCTGTGGCACCTCTGGAATCAATACGTTCCCATCGATACCATGACGACCAATCCGATCCCGCCGTTGATTGTTGAAGCAGGCTTCCAGTCACTGCCCGACATTGAAACCCTCGCAATGACCTGCCCGCGGGAATCGATGGCCGCATCCAGTGCGGCAGTCGAAAAACAAAATTACCATACGGATGGCCCGCAGCGGCTTGCCCATTTTTCCGCCGAATATTTCCCGCCGCCAAAATCCATCGAACAGCAGATTTATCAAAGCCAGATCATTCAAGCCCGTACGATGAAAAAGACCGCCGAAACGCTGCGAGCCAATAATCATCTCAATCACGGCCTGCTGCTCTGGTCAGCCAACGATTTTTGGCCCGGCGCCGGGTTTTCAATGATTGATTACCGCAGCATTCCCAAAGCCCTGTATTTTTACGCCCGGCGATTCTTTGCCCCCGTGCTGATTTGCTTCGCACCGATTCGACGGGATAGCTCGATGCCGGATAAATCCATTATTGTCATCAACGACAGCGGCGAACCGCTGGCCGCACAAGTCGTCATCGAACAGCTCGACATGAAAGGTCGGGTCGTCGATTCCAGCACATACCCCATCACGGTCAGCCCTTTTTCTCGCACAACACTAAGAACCCCTGCCAGAGAGTTCATCTTGCCCGTCTGCCCGGAAAAAACGCTTCTGCGTCTGGCCGTACTCCGCGACAGCACAATCCTCAGCGAAAACGTGTATTTATATGAGCCTGACAAATATCTCGAATACCGTCCATTGAATATCGACATCGAGGTCGTTCAGCGCGATGAAAAAACACTGTCGTATCAATTGGAAAGCCGTTCTTTCGTCAAAGACCTTCAGATTGTCCTTGATGAAACTGCGACGCTAAGCGATAACTTCATCGACCTGCTGCCCAATCGAACCTACGAAATCATTGCCAAGTTTGCCAACCCCGCACCCTGCATCACACACCCGATAATCCTGCGGTCTGCCTGCGTAC
>CAZVXR010000363.1:0-5308 GCA_964630865.1 uncultured Pirellulales bacterium
CCAGAGCTTCCAGCCTTCGGCAATCAAATCCTCGGCACGCAACTTTTCAGGCTTGGACGGTGCGGCAATAGCGTTCAGTTTGGTCAGCATCGTTATCGCAGCTTCGGCATTTTGTTTGACCATATCTTCGTTATCTTTTAAGGCTTGCTCAAGAACCGGCAGAGCTTTTTGGTCGCCAAACAAGCCGAGAGCATAAGCTCCGCAGCGCCGAGCATAACCGTCTTTATCTTCCAGAGTCATCTTAACCAGCACATCATAAGCCAACGGGACTTTACCCGCTCCCAGGGCAATTGCCGCCATTCCCCGCGTATAATTTTCCGAATGTCCGCACAAAGCAATCAGTTTCTCTCTTGCCGCTGAAATATCGGGAAACTCACCGCGCCAGAGAATAAAAATTGCCGACCGTCGAACCGTAGCAGTCTCCGAATCCAGATAATTGCACAACTTTGCAACGACCGCATCCGGCTTAATACCTTTAAGCGAATCCAAAGACTTCTTTACCTTTGGATCAGTTTCCGTACAGGTCGAAATCGTCAAAACTGCATCTTCAACCAGTTCAGAAAGTTCTTCCGGCGAAACATCCCGCAACGATATTGAATCTTTTGTATTCGGCTCAAGTTTTTCAAGCAATTTTGATGCCTTTCCAACCAGTTCTTTTTGTGCTGGGTACTGCTTGACAACTTTAGTGAAGTATTCGACCGCCTTGGCGTTGTCGCCTTTTTTCATATAGCACATGCCAAGCTGGAATGTCGCCCGTGCGACCAGCCGCTCTACCTCTGCCGCGTCCTTGATCACCTGCTGGTACAATTCGATGGCCTTGTCCAGATCGCCCGCGGTCTGTTCCTGATATTGGGCATCCTGAAACATCACCATCACGCTTTTGTCCGGCTTTCCCGCCGGCTCCGCTCCCACTACCGCCGCCGATACAATCAGCAGCCACAACCCAATTGTTCTTGCCTTTTCCATAAGTACCGCTCCTTTCATTAAAATAGGGTAACAGAAAAGTTTCACTCTGAAAAGCCAAAATAAGGGCTATTTATTACCATTCTGTTACCATTTTATCCTTTTTTGAAGAATTTATATTTTTTTGCATCCTTATGACAAAATCCCAGATTTTAGCCCAAAAAGGGAACCTCTGTCTGCCATAGACCTAATTTATTGACCTTGCCCGGTTTTGTGAATACAATGCCTCTTTTAACGGACAGGAAGATTAACCAAGAGGTAGTTTGTGGCCAAAACAAAGACTAAAGCGAAGACGAAAAAGACAAACAACGTCCACTGCCATTTGTGTACGGCGTTGTGCTGTCGGTATTACGCGATGTCAATCGATACGCCGGAGGACGTGGATGATTATGACAATATCCGGTGGTATTTGAGCCATCAAAACTCGCATGTGTTTGTCGAAGACGGCGATTGGTATCTCAATGTCTTCAACCCATGCAAGTACCTCACCGAGGACCACCGGTGCGGCAACTACGAAATGCGTCCGGCCATCTGCCGCGAGTACAAAACTCACTCCTGCGAACTAACCGGCGATGACTACGGCTACGAACTGCACTTTACCTCCGATAAGCAGATGGAGGAGTATATGAAGATTAAATTCGGAGCCAAGGTTTTCGAGCGGTACGATAAAAAGAAGAAGAAAAAGTAACAATAAATGTTCCTGTATTAGCCATGAAATATCTTGAAAAGGCGGGATGAAAAAAGTTGTATTTCTTTGATCTTTGCTCTACTATGGTGCGTAGAGTTTAACAGTAGTAAGTGACAGGGGCGCAAAGGCCAAAGGCCCAAGCTGAGATTCCGAGTCTTCGGAGACCCTTAGAACCTGATCTGGGTAATACCGGCGAAGGGAGGCACAACGTAGCTTAATTGAGCCCCTCGAGACCGAGGGGCTTTTTTTTTTAGGATATGATCATGAGTCCGCATACGTTTTTTGAACTAAAGAACGCGGTTGTTGGGATTGCTGGTCTTGGCGGGCTGGGATCCAATGTGGCCGTTGCACTGACCCGGCTGAAAGTCGGCAAGCTGATTTTGGTAGATTTTGACTGTATTGAGGAAAGCAACCTCAATCGGCAGAACTACTTTCTCGATCAGGTGGGTAGGCATAAGGTGGATATGTCTCTGGAAAATCTCCGCCGTATTAATCCGGAGGCCCAATTGGAAGGGCATAAAGCCCGCCTAAATCCGAATAATATCCCGTAGATATTCGCCGGGGCGCACGTTATCGCCGAGTGTTTTGACCGTGCTGACCAAAAACAGATGATTGTCGAGACAGTTTTATCGAAAATGCCGAATACCTATATCGTTACCGTCAGCGGACTGGCGGGCTTTGGCAGGAGCAACGAGATTCAGACTAAGCGGCTGTCGCCGCGGCTGGTCTTCGTCGGCGATGGGGTTTCGGGGACTAAACCCGGTGTGCCGCTGACGGCCGGACGCGTGGGCGTTGCGGCGTATCATCAGGCCAACGCGATTACGGATATTCTGCTGGGCGAATTGAGTACATTTTTATTGCGAGGCGGCAAATGAATGCGACATTGAAAATCAATGGACAAATCCGGGAATTTACCGAATCCATGCCGGCGACGGTTGCCGAGTTGCTCAGGCAGTTGGAGATTGATCAGGCGACGGTGGTCGCCGAAATTGACGGCAAGATCATTCCCCGTGCGGAATTTGATACAGCGACCTTGCAAGATGGCGCGGCGATTGAGCTGGTGCGTTTTGTCGGCGGCGGGTAAAAGGATTGTCGATTGACGATGTTTGATTTACGAAAGATTTAACAAAAATGGATCAACTAATTATTGCGGGTAAGGCATTCGATTCCAGATTATTCATCGGGACGGGCAAGTTTGCGTCTAATGTGTTAATGACGCAGGCGATTGAAGCCTCCGGCACACAGATGGTAACGGTCGCTCTGCGCCGTGTGGATATTGACAACGCCAATGATAATTTGCTTGCAGCGATTGATCGGAAGAAATATCAGCTATTGCCCAATACCTCCGGCGCCAGAGACGCTGCCGAGGCGGTACGGCTTGCACGGCTGGCGCGGGCGGCATCCGGTATCGCATGGATTAAACTGGAAGTTACACCTGACCCGTACTATCTTTTGCCTGATGGCGAAGAAACCTTGAAAGCCGCCGCCGAATTGGTCAAAGATGGGTTTATCGTTCTGCCTTATATCAATGCTGACCCGATACTGGCGAAGAAACTTCAGGATATCGGCACGGCGACGGTCATGCCGCTGGCGGCGCCGATTGGCTCGAATAAAGGACTCAAAACCCGCGACGCAATAGAAATCATTATTGCGCAGGCGACCGTGCCAGTGGTGGTCGATGCCGGGCTGGGTGCCGCTTCCCATGCGGCCGAGGCGATGGAGATGGGGGCCGATGCCGTGCTGGTTAATACCGCCATTGCCGCCGCCGCGGACCCGGTTGCGATGGCGCGGGCGTTTAAGCTGGCTACCGAGGCGGGGCGGCTGGCCTATCGTGCGGGACTTGCTGCGCAAAGCAATCAAGCCCATGCTTCCAGCCCGCTAACGGGATTTTTGCGGAATGAATAGCGATATTAAAACACAATTGGCCCATCTCAATCTCGATACCAATCGAGATTCGTGGATTGACGCGCTGAATCGGGTTAGTTCATCCGATGTCGAGCAGGAACTGCGCACACCAGCAGGACGGTACACGACCCAGCGATTGGTGCGGCTGCTTTCTCCGGCGGCGCAAGCCTATCTGGAGCCGATAGCGCAGCAGGCTCAGGCACTGACCATTCAGCGATTCGGCAAAACAATTGCGATGTATGCGCCGTTGTATGTTTCCAATGTCTGCGTCAATAGCTGCCGATATTGCGGCTATAATTGTCATACAAAATTTCAGCGAACGCAGCTATCCATCGAGGAAGCTCTCGCCGATGCCGAAGTCATCGCCGCCGAAGGATTTCGCGATATTCTATTAGTCAGCGGCGAGGATATTTCTTTTGTAACCATCGACTATCTGTGCAAACTGACACAAAAGCTGCGGGGGCGGTTTGCGTCGATTTCGGTCGAGATATTCCCGCTAAAACAGGAGCAGTACCGCAGGCTTTTCGAAGCGGGTGTCGATGGTGTCACCCTCTATCAGGAAACCTACGACCGGCAGCTTTATTCGCACTATCACCCTGCAGGGCCGAAGCGGGACTATGACTGGCGGCTGGACACGCCCGACCGGTTTGCCGCCGCCGGGATGCGGCGGATTGGGCTGGGATTCCTGCTGGGGCTGGCCGATTGGCGACTTGAGACGCTGGCGCTGGCCGAACACGCGGCGTATCTGATTAAAAAATACTGGCGGGCGGGCGTTTCGTTTTCTTTCCCCCGGATGCGCCCGGCAACCAATGTTCAGGATCAGTGGCCGCATTTGGTTGGTGATTCTGATTTGGTGCAGATGATGCTTGCCCTGCGGCTGTGTTTTGCGGATGCGGGGATTGTGCTATCGACCCGTGAACGGGCGGAATTTCGGGACAGGATGGCCAATATCTGCGTAACACGCCTCAGTGCCGGCTCCAAGACCAACCCCGGCGGCTACACCGGCCACGATGATACCGGCAAACAATTCGAAATCGCCGACGACCGAACCCCCGCCCAAATTGTTGAAATGATCCACTCCATCGGCAAAGAAGCCGTCTGGAAAGACTGGGATAAAGCGTTTATTTGAAATTTTGGATTCTTGTGGCAAGGCCCACGGAGTTTAACTTCGCCAATTGTTCTTTCCACCAGATGACAGATCAGAGTCAGTGTTACTCTTTCTAAATATCTGGCAAACAAAGAAGAAAATAAAACCAAGCAAAAAGCCTGTCGTTAAATATAGAACAAGTACAATAAATATTCCGATGGGAATAAAGTCCGCAGGTATTGAGCCAAGTTTCATTAAAGTATGTGCTGCAATCGATAATGGCTGATTTATTTTGTAGATGATTTCTTTGAGTATTGAACCTTCTGTAAAGAAAGGTCCTCCAATAAAAGAAAACAGTAACCATGCAAAGCTTGCTTGCATTCCACGAAATCCATACTTGAATGCAGACTTGAATGTTTTTATTGGTTTGTTGCTCATGGTTATTTCACTCTCAAATATTTTTTATACCGGCAATAATCTTTGTTTGTCGCTGAAAAGCAATTATTTAATCGGCCGTTTGAGCGAGTCGATGCCGGAATAGATGGTAAAGACCACCAAAAGAATAAATGTAATCAGCGTAAACCAATCGCCCCATTCGCGGCTTACATACGCCCACTTAATCAGCACTGTGCCGATGCCGAAGGATTGCAGGAACATCTTGATTT
>CAZVXR010000364.1:0-2369 GCA_964630865.1 uncultured Pirellulales bacterium
CCCCGGGTCTGGATCGCCCAATACAAGGGATGGGAAACTGTCGTTCTGCGTCGCATAATTCCAATATCCCACATCGGTCGAAGAGCCCTTGTAGTACGCTGCCTTATACCACTCGTCCTCGCTGGGGATTACCCACTTAGCATTGCTCTTGCGGTCCACGGCCATCAGCTCTTCAAGGCTCATTGCACCATTGAGATAGTATGCTCCATCTTCGGTGGTGTTGGCGTGCTGGGCCCCTGTCGGTATACCGCCTCCCTCAATGATCGGCTGGCCGTTGTGCAGCCAGTTGGCAAACCTCGCCGAATCACCCCAGGAAACGAAGTTCACCGGCCGATTGGCCCAGTCCGAAGCGACACTGTAGCTGTAACTGCCGGAAGAACCTGCATTGCGTTTGATATTGCAGCCCGACGAGTTGACCGCCGTATCCATGTTGGGGTTGTAAAGGCCATAAGTATCTGTTTTGGCAACGGCGTTGAGAAACGCAGTGTATTGTCCGGCTGTGACCTCATACTTTCCAATATTGTAGGTGTAAGCCACTGCGCCGGGGCCTGGCGTCACATATCGCGTATCGGGCCCATTGCCGGCGTTACCAACGGGAACCGTTTCAATCTCAATAACTGCTGCCTCAACCGCTCCGACAGTCAACAGAAACGCTGCCATAAAACATATTGTCATTCTTGCATTCTTCATCTTTCCATTCTCCTTAAAATAAAATTATCGTTTTCGAATCAGCAATCCACCCAATCCCAAAAGTAAAATAGAGGCCGGTTCCGGGACAAGAACAATATCACCATTGCCCCTGGGGGCAAGTACGTAGCCGTCGCCGGAGGAACTCGGAATAACGATGCCGGTGATGTTGAGGGAGCCGCTTGGGATGGTGAGACCATCCAGACCCAGACCCGAAACAATTGACACGATGGCGCCCCCCGGCAGAAATGGGGCCACGCCATTGAGGATGTATTCAGAATCAGCGGCGAAAATGCCTGAATCTGCAAATGAGACGTTCTGCAAACACACCAGGTCGCTTTCATACGGCTGGCTGATGTCGGACGGTAAAACTGCCAAAGCGCTGGTAGGGAATGGAAAAGGTGCGGAGCTGGTACGACCCGAAACGGCAAAGCCGCCGACGGAGCCGCCAACGGGTGGTTCCAGGCGAAACGCACCATTGGCCGTTGCGATCACGCCTGTGATGTTGATCCCGTCGCCCGCTACCCAGCCTGTCAGTGCGGCTTGGATCTCTGCATTTGTCCCGTAAACCGTGATCGCACGGGTGGTGTCGCGAAGCTGAAAACTGCGATAACCGGGATCGGCCGCAAGATCCATCGTACTGAGGATCAGGGCATCATTAATTGTAACCTCGCTGCCCAAGGGAGCAGCAACCGCATCGGCGATGGTGCCGGCGTGCGTAAAACCTGTGAATAGAACAAAAGCGACGATTGACAATACAAGTGTGTTTTTCATTTTCCTCATTCCTCTCTTTTTTGAGCCATAAACACAAAAACCTCCACAGGCAGGAACTAAACCTGCCCATTAGAGGGTTTATGCTCTGTGTCTAAATTGTATCTTCCTCTCCATCCGTCCATCCAAAGCTCTGATATATTATCCTATCCAGAGTTTTACTAATTTTACCAACTGCATCTATAAAGAATCAAGAAAAAAATGTGAAAAGTTAAACTATACCCATAAACAGAGCTTTTTGGCTACAGATCGACACTTTTTTAACCTAAATCGAGATTTATCCGACGCAAGAGGCATCCTCTGTGCTGTTAATATTTTTTGCGGAAGCGGGCCGTGGGGATATTCAGGATGGAGCGATATTTGGCTACGGTACGGCGGGCGATGTTGCCCATTCCAGCTTCGGCCAGTTTGGCGCGGAGTTCATCGTCGCCGAGCGGGTTGGATTTATCCTCGTTATCGACAATTTCCTGTAATTTTGCCTTGACCGCGTCATAACTCAGTTCGTTGCCCTGCGGGTCTTCGGTGCCGCCGCTGAAAAATCCGCGCAGCGGAAGAATGCCCTGCGGGGAGAGCATATATTTGCCGGCAACCGCACGGGAAATCGTCGCGATATGTACGCCGACTTTCTCGGCAATCGTCGCCATCGGCAAGGGCTTTAAGAACAGCTTGCCTTTATCGAAAAATTCTTTTTGAAATTCTACAATCGCGCGGGCAACCTTAAGCAGCGTTTCCTTACGCTGCTCGATAGCGTCCATAAACCATTGGGCGGAACGAATGTTTTTCTGGAGAAACTGGCGGGTGTTTTCATCCAAAGCGCGATCGCGGGACATCTTCTGGTAAAAGTTATTAACGCGCAAGCTGGGCATCCTCGCATCCATCAAACCCACTGTATAGCCCCCGGCGCCATCCGA
>CAZVXR010000365.1:0-1812 GCA_964630865.1 uncultured Pirellulales bacterium
GTGTGGCTCAAACACGTGAAAATGCAAGCCAAAAGTCCGAAGGCTTTTGGGGATTTTTTAGAATGGCTTTCGGGCCGGTCACAATTTCTGCATCGATTCCCAAACGACGCGATCAGGACAGCCGGCGGCGGCCCAATCTTCCAGTTCCTTGCGATGCCAGAAGGTGGAACGTCCCAGGCGAATGGCACGGGGGATTTTGCCGCTGGCGTTCCAGGATCGCCAGGTACGCGGCGAAGTATTGCACAAGGTGGCGGCCTGGTGGGGACGGAGTAGGATTGAAGATGGCAAACGGTTATTAGCAGCATTCGCATCCAATGTTTCGACTTTTCCATCCATGGCGTGGTTCTCCATAACCCTGCTGATTGCAAAAACATCGCCCCCTATATTCTTATTACTCCGCTTGCGAACGAGTTGTCCGCTTTTTTGCGAAAAAGCTGACGGTGATCGCCTTCAATTCTCTTGATCGCCAGCAATAATCTCAATGCGATCGGGTGGGATTGCAAGCATCAGCTTGCGGCCGTTGTCCCAATTGACGTCCACTTGAAACCACGTTCGCGGATCTGTATCGTGTTTTTCCACGAATATGACAGTGCCGGTGGAATCGGGCGGAACGGGATCGGGATCGTCGGGCATGGCAATCAACCTGATGCGGTCGCCGGGCTTTGGCAATATCATTTTGCAGCTCCTTGAATAATAGAAATCTTTGCTTAGGTCAGGTCGAGTGTGGCTCGTTTTCTGCAAAGCTCAAGGCGTGCAGGTCGTAGATTAAACAAGAATGTGGCAGTTTTCTACTAGTGACGCCCGGATCGGAACACCGCACTCACAACAGCGGATCTTCCCCGGCGTAAAATCTCCGGGCAAATTAGCGCCGTTTTCCCCTAGCGCCCGAGCGACCGACAAATAATCCACACACAACTGTCATTATGTACATCATGTAAATCGTTATCTAAAAAGCACTTGGGACACGACTTGAAACTGGCCTAATCTTTTTCTTGACAGCAGAAAAAAACGTGATATTATCGTGACACTGTTCATGCCGGTTTGCGTGAACAGCGCTAATCAATTCCTTTCCGGTGCCGGGACAGACGGGCTCCGGGGATGTTCGCGGCTCACCCCGTTTTTAACGCCGCAAAAAACGAGGCAATTCTTCTTACCACACCACTGCTTAGGGGCACTGCCGTCATTGTGACAGCGGTTTAACGGTTTTATATCTATGCCGCGGCGCCGACCGTTCTTTGCGCTACCATTCTGCGCAGAGCACGCGGGTGCCGTTCCGATCACTTTTTTACGGAGATGCTCTCCCATGAGTCACAACTACGACCCCCGAAAACTGTTGAAACAGATTTCCAATGTTTTACTGCAGGAATTTTTCATGCGCCACGATGTGTTACAGGAATTACCTTGGGAGGAATTGTCCGAAAAGCAGATGGAGCCGGTATTCTCGGCCTGGCGACAGTTGGACGATATTAAACGCAAGGCCATCCAAGTGGTGCTGCAGGATGTCCAAAACCTGGCAGACGCGCGAGGCCTGAAAATTTTTACGGAAGAACTCTGCCGCCATTATCCCCAACAAGTGGAAACATTTGCGGCACTGGACGGTCCCCACGACCAGGCGCTTTGGGCCTACCTGCACCTGCCCCAGGTTTTCAAGCAAGCCGCGCTCTTCGCCCGCGCCGACGCCCTGCAAGGCGGCCGCTATTGGGTAAAACGCAACAGTCTGCCCCGCGGCCAATTAAAGGTCGATGAAGGCAGCATCGGCGAACTGCAACGGGCACTGCACGAGTACTATTGGAGCAGCGAAATGCGGGGCAA
>CAZVXR010000366.1:0-6776 GCA_964630865.1 uncultured Pirellulales bacterium
GGGGTATGGACTTTTTAAAGTAGAGGATTTACCGCCAAATGTAAAGAACTATAAACTAATCAGCTCTGATAGATATGGAATTGCTTACGACGAAAACTCCTATGATAAAAAACGAGAACATTATATTAAAGAACATCCCGAATTAGAAGATAACATCAAAAAGGCGATTTTGAATAAAGAAATAGTTTCTGGAATGTCTCCCGATGATGTAAGAATAAGTTGGATTGAATCAGGAGCAAGTTTAATCAAACAGTATAAAGCGTCAGATGGAACTGAAATCTACAGATTCGGGTCGTATACACTGACATTTCAAAACAAAAGACTTGTCCGGTGGGCAATGTACAACTTATAAAATTTTACCTTGCGTCCTAATATAATTTACAATTTTGATTGGATATAGATATGGGATGGATAATAGTTATAGTTGTTGTTTTGATTGTATTTTCATTTTTCTCAAGGGGAAAACAATGTGATGTTTGTGGCTTACCGTTGAAGAAAAAATATTATCGTTGGACCATTGACAACAAAAGGCAAAAACTATGCCCTAAATGTAATACTCGCATGGAAAGTAAGATCAGTAAGGAGTCGTTTAAAACTAAATCCGGATGACCCAAACAGGGGGTACTTTTAAGCAATAACTTGTGGGTATTGCAAAGCAGACGGAATGTTGGGAGTACAGGCTTTAGCCTGAAAATAAGGAAGAGAGAATATTGCCAGCCTAAAGGCTGTACTCCGAACGAGTTATTTGATTTCTTCTACCACAATATCATCATACATGGCGCAGGCGTCGGCTTTGGTCCAGAGGCCTATCATTCCCGGCAGGCGCAGCGTGTCATCCTGCAGAGTGATAACCGGCTGGTCGTCGAAATAGACGGCGATCTTGTCGCGGAAATGTTCGACCGCAATGGTATGCCAGGTGGCCAGGTCGCCGTGAACTGTGACCGACCGCAGCTCAGCGCGGCTGCCATTAACCACCGCATACAGGCCCAGCTTGCTTTGCAGCGGTTCCCAATTGGCAATATAGTAGTTGTCGCTGTTGAGGGCCCGCCAGCAAATACCGCCGCCGTGTTCTTGCTGTCCGCTGATGGTTTTGATTTTGGCAGAGTATTTCACATTGCCCAATCGTGTGTTGGATGCCAGCAGCAGATTATAGGTATCCCCGGTATTTAAGGATTGCATCAGGGCGATAGCCTTACCCCAACTGTCGCCGGCGATCAGCCAGGTTCCGGGGGTCTGTTTGCTCCCGGTTTCCGAAGGCAGCCATTCGACCGGCCGCGTCCCAGCACCATAGGCCTCAAAATCCCATGTATACTTTATAGGCACTTTAGGTACAGGCACAACACTTTGACACCCCACCAGAACAATGCATATTCCCAATAGTCGCAATCCCTTGTTCATAGCTAACCTCTTGTCTATTTGAAAATTTGGTTCAGATCGATTTTAGAACAGGCGTTATTTTAACCGTTTGCGCAAAAGAAAACATCAGGAAACTTGGATTTCCTGATGTTTTCCGGAGGGGAGAAAACTCTTGTACTAAGGTATTCGTCAAATGCAGGACAAAATATTTAACGAATTTCTAATATTTTTTTAACTTATTATATTATAGGAAGTTACAGCGAAAAATATTATTTCTTGCCATAGGCTTGTTCAGGGTCATAGACCTTCTCGGCAACCCGTTCCATCGTGTCGAGCGAGCCTTTTTTGACGGCGCGGTAGAAGCAGGACTGGTAACCAACGTGGCACTGGCCTTCATCGACAATGACTTTGAGAATTAGACAATCCTGGTCGCAATCAACCAGAACCTGCTGAACTTTCTGGACGTGGCCGCTTTGTTCGCCTTTGCGCCAGAGTTTCTGCCGCGACCGGCTGAAATAAACCGCATTACCAGTACTAAGCGTCAGGTCAAGGGCTTCTTTATTCATGTAGGCCACCATCAGGACGTCGTTGGTTTTGGCATCCTGAGCAATGGCGGTAATTAGGCCATTGGAATCAAACTTCGGCGTAAAATCCAGGCCCTCTTCAATTTGCTTATTCGCTGCCACGTCATAACTCCATTATTGATAGTTAGATATAAATTAAACGGATCGAGACTTTCCAAGTCGGTTAACACAGGCAACAGCAGGAAAAGTCAAGTTTATTGCCATTGTCCCTTGCAGAGGGACTTTGTACCCTGTATGCTATCGAAAAACAAGGGTTTTTTCGAGTATTTGAAATGACGGAACACAAAAATAAGGCCAAAAAGCAGCACGTCAGCATTCTTTTGCGAGCAGGCATTACTATTATCGCTTGCGCACTGATTGCCAGAAAACTCGATTTTGCTGAGTTGTCGAGCGTTTTTTCCGCCGTTTCCCCCCTATTACTAATAAGCGTTATCGTTGTCTTTGTCTTAAGCCAGATTATTCTTTCGTTCCGCTGGTGGATTTTAATGCGGGCATGGGAGATTCACATCAATTTTTGGATGGCGGTCAAGCTCATCTTTTTGGGCCTGTGTTTTAACAGCTTTATGCCCAGTTCCATCGGAGGCGATCTTGTCCGCGCCTGGTATGTTGCAAAGCATACCCACAAACGAATGGCTTCTGTCATCAGCGTCGCTGTTGACAGGGTTTTAGCCCTGCTTTTTACGATCGTTACGGCTGCCATGGCGATTTGGCTGGCCGGAAATAGGGAAATGTTTAGAAAACAGGAAACATCTAATCTTTCCGATACGTTTTCAAAATGCGGAATACCTGTCATTATAGCAGTAACCCTCTTTTTGGTTATCGGACTTGCCGTGTTGGTTTCGCCGATAGGACGCAGAAGATTTAAACCAATCTATATCAAAATTCAACACTATTGCCGTCAAGCTTTTCGGGAGATGGCAGAAGCTGCCTTAGTATTCCTGAAAAAGCCATTCTTGGTGCCGACAGCAATGATTTTAACCTTCATTTTGCAATCGATGGTTATTATTTCGCTCTGGCTGCTTGGGCGGGAAATGAAGATACCCGCCAATCTGGTGATCTATTTTGTTATTTTGCCGGTGATGTGGGTTGCCGGCTCTATCCCTATCAGTATCGCCGGGATTGGGGTTGTTGAAGGGGGGTTAATTTACCTGTTTATGCAATTTGGCGGCGCATCTTCTGGTGCGGCGGCCGCCTTGGCGCTATCCCAGCGGGCCGTATGGATTATAGCGTCCCTGCCAGGCTTGGGCATCTATTTATCAGGAAAACACTTGCCAAAAAGCCTTGAGGGTCGATTTTCTATTGACGCAAGGGATGAAATGGACTAAAGTATAACGTTGGTATAACACCCTGTTTTGAAAACGACTTGGCAAGACCGACTCGAACCGAAAACGGGGGTATAAAAAAAGATAGAGTATGTCATTATGGCGTCTGTCGCACAGAGAATAATTTGATTGGGAGGTACCTGCTATGCTGTTTACAATGATCGGCAAACACATCGAGATTACGGATGCGATGCGAGCCCATGCCAAGGAAAAAGTTGATAAGCTGCCTCGTTTTTTCGATCAGCTTTCCCATGTGGAAGTGATTGTCGACGCCAGCGGAAGCGGGATGCCCGAAGTGGAAGTCGTAGCTCGGGCAGAACACTTTGGAGACGTTGTCGCCAGGGAAGCCGGTCCGGATCTTTATCCCTGTATTGATTTAGCGATGCATAAGCTGGAACGGCAGCTTAAGAAAATCAAAGAAAAACAGCGCGACAATAAGCACCTGCCGACCAATCCGCCGATTTTGTAGCGTGTCGTTGTCGCGGGCCTTTTAGAAAATGGCGCCATAAGTTCCGCATTTTTGTGTTGGCTGCGAGAACAGGGTGCGTTATTTAATATATCGTTAAGAATTTAAAACTATCTGTTTCGGGAGTAGAAATGAAGCTTTCGGATATTGTTTGTGCAGACGCCATTGTGGTTCGTCTCAAGTCCAAGCAGCGGGATGAGGCCATTAAGGAGCTTGTGCAGGCTCTCGGCAAGGCGGGAGCAATCCCGAAAAATTCTGTGGATGGAATCGCCAAGGCCGTCATCAAACGTGAAAATGAGGCCAGCACCGGCATTGGCAAAGGCGTTTCAGTGCCGCACATGAAATCTACGGAGGTCAAAGACCCCGTTGCGACGGTCGGCTGTTCCGTCGAAGGAATTGATTTCGCGTCTCTCGATAAACAGCCGGTTTATAGTGTGGTTCTGCTGATTAGCCCGGCCAGCAATCCCGACAAGCATTTGCAGGCGATGGAAACCATATTCAAGAATCTGCAAAAGGATGATTTTCGTCGCTTTTTACGGCAGGCTCAATCGGTCAGCGAGATACAGGAAATTCTGTTAGATGCAGACGGCAGCGCAACAGAATAACATCCATTAAGGCGCAGCGCAGTGAGCTATGAAGACCACGAAATTGAAGTCGAAATCAAGAATGCCCAGGGGCTGCACATGCGTCCTGCGCTTCAAATCGTGGAATTGGCCGGCGAGTTTAATTCCTCCATTACGGTTAGCAACGAAAAAGAATCCGCCGACGCCAAGAGTATTATGCAGATGATGAAAATGCTGACGACCTACGGCAATAAGCTGAAATTCAGCGCTGCCGGCCACGATGCCCCAAAAGCGCTGGAGGAAATTCGCAAGCTGGTTGAAGAGCGATTGTTTGACGAGCCGCCTGGAAAACCTCTGGAGCGTGCAAGCAAGGACTAACCACAAGATATGGAAATCAGAAAAGGAATCGGAGTTTCGTCTGGGGTGGCCATTGCACGATGCATGGTCGTTGACTCGACGGACTATCGTATTCCGCGTCGCAGTATTCTGAATTCTCAGCGCGGTCGAGAAATCCTGCGTGTCCGCAAAGCGTTCGCCTCGGCCATTCGGGAATTATCGAGCCTGACTTCCAACAAAACACTCGAAGAAAGCAAAATTAAAGACATTTTTGCGGTTCATACCCGGTTTTTGCGTGACAAGTCATTTCGTAAACGGATTAGGGATTTTATCGACAAGGAACAGGTTACCGCAGAATACGCGGTATCGGCGATTTTGCGCGAGATTGCATCGCACTTCGAGGGCATTGACGACCCCTATATCAGCGAACGGGCCGCGGATATCTACGATATTGAACGGCGTCTGCTCAAGCAGCTTTTAGGTAAGGTTAAAGAGGACGTCGAACATCTGCGTGATGAAGTGGTTATTGTCGCACACGATCTGACGCCGACACAGACGGCCAGCTTTAATCGGACTTTTGTCAAGGGATTTGCTACTGAAGCCGGCGGGCGGACCAGCCATACGGCGATCATATCCAAAACAATGGGGCTGCCGGCGGTTGTTGCGCTGGGCGACCTGACCTCCGCGCTTAGCGCCGAAAGCATGGTCATTATCGACGGCAACCGGGGCGTTGTGGTGATCGATCCGGATGAAGAGACGCTCAGGCAATATCGCCACTACGCCCAGCAGGTCAGCCTGTTTGTGCATCAGTTGGATGAGCTGAAAGATAAACCCGCCGAAACCAAAGACGGCGTAAAAATCCAACTGCTCGGCAATATCGAATTTCCGGAAGAATCCGCGATCGTACGCGAAAAAGGCGGCGAGGGTATCGGGTTGTACCGCACGGAGTTTTTGTATTTATACGGCGGTGCGGAACCGACCGAAGAAGACCATTATCAGGCGTACGCCGAGGCCGTGAAAGTCTTTCCGCATGAACCGGTGGTGATTCGGACGATGGATCTCGGCGCCGATAAAATGCCGCACACGATTGCTCGTGATCCGGAGGCCAATCCAGTGCTGGGATTGCGTTCGATCCGGTATTGTCTGCAGAATCTTGGACTGTTCAAGATGCAGCTTCGGGCCATTCTGCGGGCTTCGGTACTGGGCGATGTGCGTGTGATGTTCCCGCTGATTACCAACCTGCAGGAATTACGGCAGGCCAAGATGATTTTGCGGGATGTGATGGAAGACCTTGACGAATTCGCGGTGCCGTACAATGCAAAAATGCCGGTGGGAATTATGATTGAAACGCCCAGCTCGGCGCTGACGGCGAACCATCTGGCGCCCGAAAGCGATTTTTTCAGCATCGGCACCAACGACTTAATCCAATACACGCTGGCGGTTGACCGGAGCAACCAGCACGTATCGACGCTGTTTTCGGCGGCAGAACCGGCGATTGTGCGTATCTTGCGCAGCGTTATTCACGATGCGGGCAAGGCGGGTATCGGGCTGAGTGTCTGCGGCGAGGTAGCGTCGGATCCGGAATATATTATGCTGCTGCTGGGAATGGGAGTTCGGACGCTGTCGCTGGCGTCGCCGATGATCCCCGAGATCAAAAAAATCATCCGTTCGGTTCATATTGAGGATTGCAATATGCTGGCGCGGCGTGTCGCAACGCTCGATTCGCAGCGGCAGATAAAAAATCTGCTGCGGGATACCGCAGGACAGATTTTGCCGGATGCGTTTTAGCGCAAATCCGAAGCGGAGGTCGATTAAAATCAAGACCGCCCTGGGTGGGCGGGTTTAATGTACTATCCGGGAAAGCCTCGCAGACTGCGGTTTGTCCGGGGAACCATAATATGCAGAGTCCTTAAGTACGGTTGCCGGGCGGCCGGTTAGACCGTACAATAAGGCGGAATATGTTGTAATGCAGCCGAACAAAACATTATTACTTATATTTTCAATCGCCGGGGGGCCGATTTATCTGTCGCAGCAGGAAACGCTGACGATGTGGGCCCGTGCGCTGGTTCGCGCCGATATGATGCCCGCGTTTTCTCAGGGGTTTAATCCGCATCCTAAAATTTCGCTTCCCCTGCCGCGTTCGGTGGGC
>CAZVXR010000367.1:0-5708 GCA_964630865.1 uncultured Pirellulales bacterium
TCATTTTTAAACGAAAAACAAGGAATAGTTTTTGTAACGCTATCTTTTTCAACAGCCCCCCTGTCCCCTATTTCCACGGTTCTCCCGCGTCAGCTGCATGCGGTTGTTGGGCTCATTTTTCATCTTCATGTCGTCCGGTAACAAAGCCCCTCTGGAAAAGTCGATTCACGATCTCATCGTCTGACAGAAGTGCCTTGATCGCTAACAGTGACACGCCTTCGCTGATGATAGTGTACATTCTTCCATGGACGAGTAGCTGGTGCTCTGTTGTTTCGGAGGTGGGCCTGTGGCGAAAGCGGTGATCTGCGGTCTCCCACAGAGTGTCGTCTGGAAACCCCGGGACACTTGGATTTCCCCCAAGCCGGGCATCTTCAGTCCGCTCCGTGAGTTGTAGTGTAATCTTGCAATTATTTACGATGGCCACAATATCCATTATTTTCTCCCTGACGTTGAGGTAAGGGAGCGATCTTGATCGTAATGTTGGGCTTTCATGTCTCCTCGCTGGTTTGTACACTGAATTTCAGTAACGCGTGCTGACCTTGATGATGATCTGCTTCTGGTGATTGTCTAACATAATGAGCATAAAGTCATTGAGATCACGGTCAGGCGTTTCGTATACGGATTTGGGTGCACGCATGATGTCGGTGCCCGCTGTGCGAATCTGAAACAGTCCTTCGGCCGGCTGAGGCGGGAGCGAATTGATGAAAGACTCAAGCATCTGTTGTTCAGTTGGATTATATACCGATCCTTCTGGTGGGAGCACCTCGCCTCTCATTTGATACGACTGGATTCGTGATTTTTTCACTGTCTCAATCGCAGCCATCCTACGAAGAAATTCTTCAGGAATTGGAAGCGGTTTCCACTTCGTAGAAGCGGCGGCACGCGCCACATATTCGTTGAACTCACCATCGGCGAGTTGAAAGGTGATATCGATCTTCAATCCCTCGCGCCCAAACCATCCTGCTTGCTCAGGGAACGCTGCGTAGTTGACTATTTCCGCCCCGACAGGAATTTCGAACTCATCACGAAGTAGTGATTCATCCGAGCGGCGCGTGCTGCAACTGCTCAGCGTGACCAAGAGCACGATCCAGACAAACCATGAAGTATGCCGTGATATTCGCATCTTAAGAACCTCATTATGATAGATAATTGAGATAACTAAAGGGGTCAGACGCCCTTTTCCCGTAAATCCATTCATTAAAACGAGTTATGCCGCAGAATAAAAATTAAGATCATCAACTTTTTCGCACATAATTAACCGCGTTATTAAAAATCGTCATCCCGTCGGCTATGCCGTCTTTGGATTTCAGCCGTGTCCAGTGCGGATGCTGCGTCCAGCGGATAAACCGCTCCGGATGCGGCATCATCCCCATTACCCGCCCGGTCGAATCGGTCAGCGCCGCGATGGCGTCCGTTGAACCGTTGGGGTTAATCGGAAATCCCCCCGCGTTGCCGTGTTCATCGACATACCGGAATGCGACATGGCCGTTGGCCTTGATGCGTTCTAATGTCGCAGCATCTTTGGTTACAATTTTCCCCTCGCCGTGCGCCACCGGCACATACAGCCTGCGATTAGGATCAACAAACACACACCGACTTGTTCCCGGCTGCAAATACACCCACCGGTCCTCGTACTTACCGCTGTCGTTATCGGTCAGCGTCGCGGGCATATCCGTTAAATTCGGATGAGCCTTGCCGTCCAAATCCGGCAATAAGCCCGTCTTGATCAACACCTGAAATCCGTTGCAAATACCCAGAATCAGCTTGCCTTGCTCGACAAAACGATGCAGCGGTTCGGTTAGGTGGTGGACTACCTGGTTGGCCAAAATTTTGCCCGCCGCCACATCGTCGCCATAGCTAAAGCCGCCGGGGAATACCAGAATTTGGAACTGTTCCAGCAGTGACGGATTTTCGATAAGCCGGTTGATGTGAACCCGCTGGCCGACCGCGCCGGCCTGTTCAAACGCATACTGCGTTTCCACATCGCAATTCACACCTGCCGCCCGCAACACTAATACATTGACCTGTGCCATATAACTTCTCCAGCCCTTTGGGCTGTCCTTATTTTTGATTTTTGATATTTAATTTTTGATTTTTTGTTTTACCATGCCAGCGGCTTTTGCCACGCGTTTTTCATCGTCTTAATGTCGCAGTCGATAACGGTGTTTTGTTTTCGGTCGCAAATGACTAACCTGCCGCTGTCGGTTACTCCGCCGATTTTACCGAATGGCAGATTCGCCATCTGCAATGCAAAAGCGTTAAAGTTTTCCGGCGACACTTCCACGATATACCGGCTGTTCGACTCGCTGAAAAGCTGTGAATCCGTCCGCACGCAATCGCCGGAGGTCGGCAGACCGCGTAAATCTGCGTCGATACCCAAACCGCCCGCAAACGCCATTTCCGCCAGCGCCACTGCCAGCCCGCCTTCGGAGCAGTCATGGCAGCTTCGCACCAGACCTTTGGCAATCGCTTCGCTCAGTTTTTCCGCAGTTTTAGCAGACCGCTTGATATCCAATTTCGGTACATGGGCGCCGAGTTCTTTATAATTGCGATAATAATGCGACCCGCCCAGCTCGTTGGCCGTAAGCCCTACCACAAACAGCAAATTGCCCGCTTCCTTGGCGTCCATCGTAACACACTGATTGACATCATCGACGATCCCCATTGCGCTAATCAGCAGGGTTGCGGGAATGGAAATAACCTTGCCGTCCTCGCAGACGAATTCATTGTTGAGCGAATCTTTGCCGGAGATAAACGGCGTACCAAAGCCCATCGCGCCATCATAGCAGGCCTGTGCCGCCCGAACCAGCGAACCAAACGTCGTCGGTCGGCTGCAATTGCCCCAGCAGAAATTATCCAGCAGTGCAATGCGGTCAAATCGGGCGCCGACACAAATCAAATTGCGAATCGCCTCGTCAATCCCCGCCAGCGCCATCCAGTATGGGTCAATTTCGCCATAGCACGGGTTCATCCCGCAGGATACCGCGATGCCCTTGTTCGTATGATGCAGCGGACGAATCACCGACGCATCGGATGGGCCGTCGTTGGCAATACCCGTCAGCGGCTTAATAACACTGGCGGCCTGTACTTCGTGATCATATTGGCGAATAACCCATTCCTTGCTCGCGACATTGTAGTTCGACAAAATCGCCAACAGGTCGTCATTGTAATTTTTCTTTTCAGGGAGAATCGGCTCGGATAGTTTCGGCGTCTGCCAAACCGCCTTGCGTGAGTATTTGCTGATACCCTCATGCAGGAATTCCATCTCCAGCCGACCGACTTCAACACCGTTGTATTTTAATACAAGCTGTCGGTCATCCGTAAATCGCCCAATGACCGTCGCCTCTACATCTTCCGAGGCGAACAGCGCCAGCGTCTTTTCGAGTTTGTCAGGCTGGACGGCGATAACCATGCGTTCCTGCGCTTCGCTGATCCAGATTTCGGTATAGCTTAGGCCCGCGTATTTAAGCGGCACTTTTTCCAGGTCAACTACCGCGCCAAATTTCTCGCCCATTTCGCCAACCGCACTGGAAAGCCCGCCCGCGCCGCAGTCGGTTATCGAATTGTATAATTCCTGATCGCGTGCTACCAACAGGACATCCAACGCCTTCTTTTCGACAATCGCATTGCCGATCTGTACCGCATGTGAGAATATAGTCTCGTGTTCATGTGTCATTTCGCCGCTGGAGAATGTCGCGCCGTGGATGCCGTCCCGTCCGGTACGTCCGCCGACAACGACGATATAATCGCCGGATTTTTGATGCTTGAAACATTTATCGCGGGGAATCAGGCCGATGTCGCCGCAAAAGACCAGCGGATTGGCGACGTAGCGGTCATCGAAATAAATCGCGCCGTTGATCGTCGGAATTCCCATTCGGTTGCCGTAGTCGCGTACGCCGGAGACAACGCCCTTCATAATGCGCCGCGGATGCAGCACACCTTTGGGCACGTCCGCCGGCTTCATATCCGGCCGGGCAAAACAGAATATATCGGTATTGGCGACAGGTTTTGCCCCCAATCCTGTACCCATCGGGTCGCGAATCACTCCGCCGATACCGGTAGCCGACCCGCCGTAGGGGTCGAGTGCGGATGGGTGGTTGTGTGTTTCAACTTTAAAGCACACCGCCATATCCTTTTCAAATTCGACAACGCCGGCGTTATCGGAAAAGACGGAAATACACCAGTCTTTGTTGAGTTCTTTGGTCGCGCGGAATACCGTCTCTTTAAGCAGATTGTCAAACTTGACTATCTTGCCGTCGTGATCCAGTTCGACGGCGCTTCTGAACGTCTTATGGCCGCAATGCTCGCTCCAGGTCTGTGCCAGCGACTCCAGCTCAATATCCGTAGGCTCCCGGCCGATGCGTTTAAAATAGTCCTGAATTGTCCGCATTTCCGTCAGCGTCAGGAACAAATCTTTTTCCTTGCTCAGCCGTGTAAGTCCGTCATCGTCAAGCTCACGAACCGGAATATGTGTCAGATTCATCTGATAGGGCTGAATATGCGGGCTTGGCGGCTCGGCATCGCTGCCGTAAATCGCTTCCTCGATGCAGTCATTGGCCAGCACCCGCCGGCTGATTGCCTGTGCGTCCTCGGCTGTAACGGGTCCGAGCAGGATATACTTCCGTGCCGTGCGTACGCCGCCAACAGCATTGGCTCCCATGTCTTTCAGCCCGGCCATGACAGATTCGGCGGTCGGGTCGGTTACGCCGCTCTTTAGATGTACTTCGATGGTCGTCGTCTGCGTCGGGCCAACCGGCGAAGCGGGGCGGCCGATGAAATAATCCTGACAAACCGGGTCGGCAAGCAGTTCCCGACCTACCCGCTCGGCAAACGCCTCGTCGAAGTCCGCCTCAATCAGATAGACGCGGGTAAAGTACACATTTTCCACAGAATGGACCGCTAATTCCCGGATACTTCCGAGAGTCGCTTTCCCGTGAACATCCGCAAAGCCTTGTCGGCTGGTAATCTCAAATCGCCAGTGTCTCACATTTTATCCTTAAAATTACTCTGTTTATTGAGTTTATCCGTCCGCCGGGCGCAGAAGCCAAAGCTGGAATCTGCCGGGGCGGACAATCGGGGTATCTTATACAGAAATGCCGAAAAAGTGAAATGTTTTTAGTGGAAATTGATTCCAGACAATAAAAATCAGGAACCACAAATTGCGCCGGTTACGCAGATTTTCACTTGCCACAGAGTTCACCGAGGAACACTGAGGAGAATCAGAATTGGGCTGGTTTTGGTTTTTTGTGTTTTTCACACGGCCTGACTGTGCCACACTCTGCGATACGAAGCACCCACAAGCTGCGCTTGAAGGTGCCACCCGATGTCTGCTCATTTTTTTGTCGTTCATTTTTTTCTTTCGTTTTTTCTTTTTTACTATTCACTTTTTAATAAATTGTCCCTCCCGTATTAGGGGCGATTGTACGTTTTTGGACTGAAAATTCTGAATTTTTGTGGGGTCTAAAATGCGTAAGTCGTTGTGGGATAAGGGCGAAATTTTTTTTATTTTTTTGGCCGATAGCAAAATAGTGTTAGCGCAATTGGCGCTAAAATGACATACGAATTTGAAAATCGTATGTCGGTAAAGAGCAAAGAAGCAAGGAAATGTCCTGTTGTAAGTCGTTATTTTTGGAAGTGAATTTACTGGAGTTATGAGAGGGAAGTATACAGGTATACAGGAATACAGAGGGGAAATTGGGGAAGAAGTC
>CAZVXR010000368.1:0-6548 GCA_964630865.1 uncultured Pirellulales bacterium
AGTAATCACCGCATCACACTGACTAATCACTGCCGCGGTTTCACGAGCCATCAATTTCCCGCTTAAATTTTTATCCGCAGTCCAATTCAGCCTGCTATCGGCAAGCAGCACAAATCCGCACTGCAGCTTTCCGCCAAGCGACTGCTGAGTCTGCTGCCACAACGCCTGCTGCGATACATCCAGCCCCGACCCGGGAGCAATCGCAATCCGGGGCTGCCGAACGGAGCTGATCCCAAATCGCTGCATTCGGAGCATATCAAATCCGCTTAGACTCAATTGCGGCAAATCCTGCGTCAGCTCAAGGCCCGCCTGCCGCGCCATGGTATGCACTTTATCACGAAATCCCTCGCAGCCCTCAGCATTACTGAGCCGCAAGACCGTTTGGTATTTCACCGCCGACAATTCCAGTTCATCGTACGCCACAGTCGCCGCCGCCGGATGACCAACATATAAATCCGCGTGTTCATGGCAAACCGTAATTTGCCCGTGATCCTGGATTTTTAAGGCAATCGCCCGAATCACTGGTTCCGCACACACCGCTTCGGCAATATCGCCCTCAATTACCACAAGGGTCGAACCCAAATACGTCTTACTCTCTTCTTGTCGCTCCGAAGTTAGCGTCGAGTCAGCAGACTCGACTGTCGGCTCTATCGGACAAAAGGGGCAGCAAAACTGCCATCTGATTTAGCACCCTGTTCGCCGTCGGTAATCATTTCCCGAAGCCGACGAGATGCTTTCAGCGCATCTTCTGCCATCTGGCTGATGGATTTCGTCGACGCCGGAGAAGGAGTCGGCGGCGTTATCGGTGCGGGAATCAGAGGTTGCGGCTGCGACACCGGCCGCTGATACACAGGCTGTGGCTGCGGCTGAACCGGCGGTTGCCATTGAATCGGAGCAGCGGCTGTAGGTTTCGGGGAAATATCAATCACCGGCCTTGAAGTTGGAGCCGCTGCCGGAAACATCGATACGGCTGGTTTTACCGGAATAAACGGCGCTGGTATGGGCGGAGCAATCGGCGCTGCCGCCTGATGTTTGTGAGCCGCTGCAAGGGTAAGCTGCCGTTCTACTTTTGCCAGACATAGAACAAGGCTCTTAAAAAATCCCTGCTTTGCCGTCCGCTGCTCGATCCAATTTCGATAAGTCTGCGGCTGGTAATCCTCGCTGCGAATCTGCACACAGAATTCTTCGGCAATCTGGAACACATGGCGGCTATCGATCACCTCTTCACATCCGGCAAATGCGCCAACCATCGGTTTAAGCCCGCACGCCATCGCCGTCCAGACGGTCCGGATATCGCCTGCCGACGTTGCAGTATGCACGATATAATGTTTATCACGCAGCCAATTTGACAGATTGCCAATAGCCCCTTCGATGGTTACTACGCCATCCAAATTCATTCGACTAATCATATATCGGCAGTACTGCTCCAGCGAAGCATCCTCAAATCCCCCGGCCAGAGACAACCGATAATCGCGATCCAGATAATTAAGCTTCTGCATACACTGCAGGAGGAACGCCGGATTATGATGAGCATTAAACGGCCCTATTGCCGCCAGCCGCTTGCCCTGGGCCCGCGCAGTAAACGTCAGATCCCTGATATCCAGCGGCTCATCGGTCGTTTGCAGATGGGTCTTTTTATGAATATCCGGAATCCGATCCGTCAGAGCGTCCACCTGGGCCGAAGAGCCGCACAGCAGCACTTGACCGATATGACTCCAGCAAATCTGCTCCAAACCGGGACGATAGACATCCGCGGCTGTCAGGATAACCACACTTGGGGCGGTTTGCTTTTGCGATGCGAGAATCCCAAGCATCTGTCCAGCGCCAACGGCAATGGTCAGCCCGCCGCTGGAATTGGGCATCTGACGCTGTTCGGCCAAGACCAATTGCGTCTTAAATCGCGGAGTAAGCCAGTCATAGACTGCCTGCACCGTCGCCGTCAGTCCATCGGCCGCCAGCGTTACAGCCACTCGCTTGGAACGGATAACCTCGACTATCGGATGAAGAATCTCCTGCTCAGGCTCAAGGCTCAAAGAACGGAGCAGGCATTCCATCACCCCGCCCAGCGCCTCGCGCTGCAAAAACGCATCCGCTGCCCGATTCAGTATCTCGATATTGAGTATCTTGCATTGCTCCATCGCGTCAAACAGCGACGATGCCTCTGCCGGCCGGTTTTCCTGAAGATAGGCCTCGCACAGATTCCAGAGAATCTGGCTGAGCAAGTCACCCTGCGCCGACAGCCTGGCTTTTTCATACAGCTCAATAGCTTCCGGCCCGCGATGCATACAGAACAGAATCGTTCCGGCATCATTCAGCGCTTCGAGGTCATTGGGACTGGTTTGCAGATACGTCCGGATCAGCCGTAGAGCCTGCTCATGCTGCCCCGCCTCAGCCAAGGCCAACGCCTGTTGATAATGTGCCGATTTCGTCTGGTTTTCCATATATATTGTCTCCATAACTGGTCTTGAATTCCAACGACAGAATCCACCGACAGCTTATAAAGCAAACACCGTGCCGAAAGACAATAACCCCGTTTATGATGCCATTAAGGGCTTTTTTGAATGAAAAACATTAGATTTGTATAGATATCAAACAGGAAAAAAATGCGGCTTGCCTTAAAATCCATTTTCGAGATAGGGATATGCTTGTTTCAGAATTTCGCCTGCCACGGGCGCCGCGACGCGTCCGCCGCTGTAGCCTTTATTTAACAGGCGATTGGGCTTGCGAATCGACACCATGAGTACCACCTTAGGGTTATCGGCCGGAACCCCGCCGACAAAGGAGGCGACAAAGTTCGATTCGTCGTACCCCCCACCCGGCAGGGCGATATTGGCCGTCCCCGTTTTGCCCCAGACCTGCACGTTTTCCATCGCCGCTTTATCGCCGGTACCTTCAGTTACCACGCCAACCAGAGCTTTTCGAACAATCCAATGCGCCACTTCCGGCTTAATAATAAATCCGGTATTTGGCGCCGACTGGTGCAATTCGGTAATCTGTCCCTGCGAATTAACCACGGCTTTGACAATATGCGGCGTTACTAAACTGCCCCCATTGGCCAGCACACAATACGCCCGCGTAATTTGCAGCGCATTGATCAGGATCTCGTGGCCAAAAGGGATGCGCGTAACACTGTAGCCGCTCCATTTGGATATCGGATACAGCAGCCCGGAATCCTCGCCAGGCAAATCAATGCCGGTTTTTTGCCCCATCCCGAATAGTTTGAGCCCATCATAAAGATTCTTCTGGCCCATTCTGATGCCGATTTTCGCCATTCCGACATTGCTGGAATGAATCAAAATCTCACGTACGGTAAAATTGCCATACCGATGATTGCCGAATTCTCCGATACGATACTTGCCCCAGTAGCCGTTTTCGCAATCGAACACATCGCCGTACCGAATCGCACCGCAATCGAGGGCAATAGCGGCAACAATAGGCTTGATAATACTGCCCGGCTCATAAGGGTCGGTCAATATCCGATTTTTCAGACAGTCCGGTTTTTCCGTATTAAATCGCTCCGGGTCAAAATCCGGCAGCGACACCATCGCCAGCACAGCCCCGGTCTTCGGATCCATCATAATCCCAATGACAGATTCGGCTTCATACTCTTTCATCTGTTTAAGCAGCGCCGCCCGCACATACTGCTGAAGCGTCGAGTCAATAGTCAGTATCAGATTTTGTCCATGCTGAGGCGGATTGTACAAATCCGGACGATACCCGATAGGACTGCGGGAAACATCCACCAGATAGACTTCCTTGCCATCCCGTCCGTGCAGAATTTCTCCATATTTAAGCTCCAGTCCGGCAAGCCCCTGATTATCCGAACCGACGAAACCAACTATGTGCGAAGTCAGCGTCCCCATCGGATAATAACGGAGCCACTGATTCTGGATGCCGATCCCGGGCAGTCTGGCTTTTAAAATAGCCTTTCGCTGCTCGGAATCGATGCCCGACTGGATTGTAACATAACCGGGGTTTTTGCTTTCATACACCATCCTGCATATCTCAGGACCCGGCAGATGCAGGATATTCTGGAGCGCTGTCGCGCTTTCCTTCAGATCATCCTGATTGGGGATTCGACGCGGCTCGACAAAGACCTCGTCGGCAGTATTGCTGGCGGCAAGAACATTGCCCCGGCGATCAAAAATGGTGCCGCGCTGGGCAGGCTGCGTGATGGTTAAGTTCTGCTGACGACGACTGGTTTCATTGTAAAATGCAAATTTCTCGAATTGCAAATAATACAGCCGCCAACCCAAAAGCCCCATCGAAGCGATTAAAACAAGACAGAGAAAAATGATGGTAATTTTCAATCTCATCGCGTTTTCTTTTTAGTTTTGGAATCCTGCACTTCAGGCATTGGGGGAAGATGTTCAAACATATAGCGGGGATTAATCAGCGACTCTAAACGCAGCTGCAGACTCCGCAGCTCCTGAATCAGCAGTTTTTTGTCGGCTTGCGCTTTGCAAAACTGGTTAAACACCCGGCTGGACGTCGTTCGCAGGTGGATCGTAAAAACCAGAACGCCCGTCAATAAAAGAAGAATAAAGACCACTCTCGGTCGGGTTGGCATCATCATACTACAAGGCTACCGTTTGGGAACTCGAATTTGGGTCCCTACCACCAATTTGCTCGGATTAGTCAATTTATCCTTATTCATTGCAATAATTTCCGGATACCGGTCGCCGTCGCCCAAAAATTTCTTGGCAATCGTATAGGGATTATCACCGCTTTGAATGGTATAGTCTATCGTCGCCGGCATCAGGGCAGTCTTCGTCTTGACAGGCAAAACAACGGTTTTATCGGGTCCCTTTTTAGCTGCACTACTGACCTTGGGTTTTTCTTCGATAGCAATCGCTGCGGGTTGTTGTTCTTTTTTCACCACAACTTTCTTTTCCGCAACCGTCGCCCGGGGCTTTTCTTCAACAGCAGCATTTTTGACCGCGGTTTCATCCTTTTTATCCGCAGAGACAAACACACCCTTAAACTTATCCATCAGCGTCTCGGACTTAGGCTTGGCCAATTCAACCGGCTTCGCCGACGTCGCAGCGATTTTCGGAATGATTAATTTGTCGCCAATCTTGACCTTATTTGGCGATTCAAGCACGGATTTATTGGCATCATAAAGCATCTGAATCGTCGCCCGCTGATTACCGACTTCGGGACCATAGTATTTCTTGGCAATCGCCCCCAGCGACTCACCTTCTCCAACCACATGGCTTTTTCCGGCAATCGTTTGGGGTTGAATGGCCTGCGTTTTTGCCGGCTGCGGCATTACGACAGGCTCAACGACAGAAACCGTATCGCGAGCGGCCTGCTGGGTCTGGGTTAATTGCGAATCGGCAGGTATCGCCTGTCCGTCCCGCGACCACTGCCGATCTTGCTGAACCTGGGGTAAAACCAGTGCAGGATTGTCCTGCGGGTTAACCGCCGTAACCGTATTGGAAAAACTCGACTGGGGCGCCGTATCCGACGACGCCTCCGGCTGAACCTCAATCGTCTGGCTGCTGCCGGCGGCTGTATCCAGCGCGATCGTCTGCGACGGCGCTTCGGTATAGCGTAAATTTGTCCGTCCCTGCTGGAGGCTCCGGGCCACATCGACCACCGCCGGCTCGATGACTAAGTTGCCGCCAGTCTGGGTCGTTACCGCCGTCTCAACAACCGGCTTATCTTTAAGCGTCCGAACAAAATCGGGCAGCCCATTGATCACAAAAGCAATAATGACAATGAAGACCAGTCCCAACAACAGGCCCACCTTGGCGTCAGTCGTCATTTCCGTGTACTCCTTATTATTTCGCATATTATATTCGTTTGGCTATTCGTAATTTCGCGCTGCGAGAACGTGGGTTGCTCACACTCTCACTGTCATCGGCAATCAGCGGTTTTTTGGTGAGGATTTCATATACCCCGTCGGCTTTACGCTGCCGAAAATCTTCTTTCACCATCCCGTCTTCCAGGCTATGAAAACTGATTATCGCAAGAAGTCCGCCAATTTTCAACCATTCAGGCGCCATTTTTAATAAACTTTTTAACGCTTCCAGCTCATCATTGACCGCAATCCGCAATGCCTGAAAGGTCCGGGTCGCCGGGTGAATCTTGCTGCGTCGCCCTGTGGCAGGCTGACCTAATGCCCGGCAAACAATCGAAGCCAACTGTCCGGTCGTGTGAATCCTGCTCTTGGCCCGTGCTTCGACGATAAAACGGGCAATTCGGCGGGATGCATGCTCCTGTCCGTAACGGAAAATGATATCCGCAATCTGTTTTTCATTCATTTTATTGATAATACCTGCGGCGGTTGTCTTTAATCGGCGGTCCAGCCGCATATCCAGCGGTGCGTCAAGCTGAAAACTCATCCCCCGCTCCGGATCGACCAATTGCGCCGAACAAAAACCCAAATCCGCAAGGATACAATCGACTTTCTGTATCCCATATTTGGGAAATACCTTTTCCAGATGGGAAAAGTTTTCCCGTACCAAAACGGTCCGACAAACCAGACCGGATAAATTCAATTGGGCCTGCTGGATACTATTTTGATCGACATCGAAACCGAT
>CAZVXR010000369.1:0-13913 GCA_964630865.1 uncultured Pirellulales bacterium
TGGAGGGCGGATTTGCTCGTTTCAGTGAAAACAATCTGACCGTGCTGGCGTATGACGCGATTACATTTAATGATGTTAATCCGGAGAAGGTCAAAGAGATGATCTCTCATGCTCAAGGTGTGATTACGGGTCAAGGCTACAGTCAGGCGAGCATGGGGCAGCCGGAAATAACGCGAAATCGCCTGATTTTGCGAATGGCTGAAATGAGCGGCCAGAAAGCAAAGATTGAGAAGTAATCCTTTGTAAATGCATACTTATGCCATAAGTTGGGGAGTGTCTGAGAAAAATTAAGTTTGCAAAGTTCACTTTTCGGGGTTATGATAAGGCTTAAATAGAGTCCATCTTATGGCCGAAATCGATAGCAAAAAACCGTCCGAGCAACGCGAATTCCTCGACCCTGCTGTCCAGGGGTTTTTGGATATTCTTGATGATAAACATCGGATGTTGGTCGTTCTCAAGACGCAACTCTATGGAGACCGATGGGAACCTATGTTGGAAGACCTGCAAAATCGCCTTGAAGGCAAGCCGTATATCTTCAAATTAGTCAATCGTATTAAGGATGATATTGAACGAATTCAGCAAATGCGGTCATTTGAAGCGGAACATAATATGAAATTAAGTGATTTTTTGAAATTAAGCTGACCGGAGGATGTGATGTGGGGTTCTAAGTGTGGAATTGTTTTCGTTATACTTGCAATATCAGGCTCTTTGGCGGCCGGCAGGGATGCCCTTGTTGCGGCAGAATTGCTGAACCAGGCAGGATTGAAATCGGTATGGCAGGTTCAGCTCCCTATCAACGCCGGAGAAAAGCTTGAAAATCTCTATGTGTTTGAGGGGTATCTGTATGCTATGACCAGCCGGAATTTCTTTTTTTGCATCGATCGCAGCACCGGCTCCGTTAGGTCGATGATGCAGATGGCTACGCCGGGATTGCCAATTCTGCCTCCGATTCATTTTGAGAACAAAAGTGTTTTTCTGATCGGTCAGGAGCTGAAGTTTTTTAATCCTGTAACGGGCGCTATTGAACGCGTTGTACGCTTAAAGCAACTAAGCGGCAACTATGGGGGAATCGCTCGAAATTCCAAAAATGTTTATGTCTGCGGGGCTGACAGTCGGCTTTATGTGTTTAATGCCGAAAAAGGGGTGATGACCTTTATGGCGTCGGCGGATAACGATTCTGTGATTTATTCGGTCATCGCATCCGATACGACAGCCTGGTTTGGAACCAGGGCGGGCAATATTATCGCGATGAGAGCGGATTCTGCCGAGAGGATATGGCAATATAACCTGACAGGGTCAATGGTTGTGCCGCTGGCGATGGACGGCGAGTTTATCTATGCGGCGGGACTGGATACCAAAATGGTTAAAATCCGATCCGACGACGGACAAGAGGCATGGAAGAACCCTTTCTTTGTCGGGGATAAAGTTGAAAAACCATTGACGATAGGCAAGACCTGTGTTTATGTTTATGCGGCCGGGTCCGGGTTGTATGCGGTAAATAAAGACTCCGGCATCGCAGCCTGGAATTTGCCGAAAGGATATGCGGTTCTTGCGGAAAACCAGTCGCTTGCCTATGTGTATGTTAAGCCGGGTGTACTTATGGTTATGGATAACGCTCTGGGTAAAGAGCAGGTGTCGATTAACATTGCGGCCATATCGCTGTTTGCCTGCAATATGACAGATTCGTCGCTCTATCTGGCAAACTCAGAAGGGCAGATTCAAGCGGCGGCAATTAAGGGTTCTGAGTCTGTCAGTGTGAAATAACGAACGATTACAGATTCTTTTTTTTATAGATGGAAGTTATCTGCGATGGAAGTAAAAATTAAGCGAGCATTGATTAGTGTTTCGGATAAAACTGGCGTTGTGGAGTTTGCCAGGGAACTGGCTGCGATGGGCGTAACGATCATCAGCACCGGCGGCACGGCCAAGTCATTAGCTCAGGCTGGACTGAATGTCGTCAGCGTTGATTCCGTTACGGGTTTCCCGGAAATGATGGACGGGCGGGTTAAGACCCTGCACCCCAAGATTCACGGCGGCTTGCTCGCGCTGCGGCACAAAGCCGACCACGCCGCAGCGATGAAGCAGCACGCCATTGAGCCGATTGATCTGGTTTGCGTTAATCTCTATCCGTTTGAGCAGACCGTGGCTAAGCCGGGGTGTGCATTCGAAGATGCGATTGAAAATATCGATATTGGCGGGCCAAGCATGGTTCGCTCTGCATCGAAGAATCATCTGTATGTAACGATTATTACCCATTTTTCGCAATATGCGAAAGTGTTGGCGGAAATGAAAGCAAACAAGGGCTGTACAACGCTTCCGTTGCGTAAGCAATGCGCTCAGGCGGCCTTTTCGTTAACGGCAGCGTATGATACAGCGATTTCCAAATACCTTAATGAGCAGGCGGGCGAGACTTTTCCTGACCGACTGACGATTTCATTGCGCAAGGATCAGGAACTTCGTTATGGCGAAAACCCGCACCAAAAAGGAGCTTTCTACCGCTTTTCGGATGCCAAAGAAGTCAGTGTTGGGACGGCCAAACTGCTGGATGGCGGTACGCCGATTAGCTTTAATAATCTGATGGATGCCAACGGCGCCTTTGAATTGGTCAAAGAATTTGATGAACCGGCGGCCGTTGTCGTTAAGCACATGAATCCCTGTGGCTGCGCCATTGACGCCGATATCGCCAAAGCGTACGAAAAAGCGTATCTGGGCGATGTGGTCAGCGCCTTTGGTGGAATTATCGCACTGAATCGAAATGTGGATAAAAATTTGGCGACGGTGATTATGGAATCGTATGTCCGTTTCGGCAAAGTGCAGGGAGCGGCCGGATTTTTTGCTGAAGTGATTGTCGCTCCATCGTATGACGACGATGCAGTCAAGACCCTTCGGACGCTTAAAGAGTGGGGCCAGCGGGTGCGTCTCCTGCAAACCGGCGCCATCGACCGCAAGGTCGTCGATGCCGGGCAGTTGGATGTACGCTGTATGGTTGGCGGCCTGCTGGTGCAGGGACGCGATTTGCTTGGCTGGGAACCGGACAAGCTGACATTCCCGACCAAACTGAAGCCTACCAAAGAACAGTTAGAAGACCTGCGTATCGCATGGCTGGTCGCCAAGCACGTTAAGAGCAATACCATTACGCTGGTTAATGGTAAGCGGCTGGTTGGCGTCGGTGCCGGCCAGATGAATCGTGTCGAATCGGGAATGCTGGCGGTCAAACAGGCCGGAGCCATGGCCAAAGGTTCCGCAATGGGGTCGGATGCGTTCTTCCCATTCCCGGACAATGTCGAAAATGCCGCCAAAGCGGGAATCGCCTGTGTTGTTCAGCCGGGCGGTTCAAAGAAAGACGACGAGGTCATCGCCTGCGCCGACAAACACGGTATCGCGATGGTCTTTACCGGTACGCGGCATTTCTATCATTAAAAGATTGTCTACAGAGTTTGTCTTTAAACTGGGTTTGCTTGCTGAAAGCAGATAGTCTTGTTATGGTATATAGCATGAATACAAAACCTGTTATCGGATTGTTAGGGGGAATCGGATCGGGGAAAAGCTCAGTTGCTTCGATTTTAGCCGACTTAGGTTGCGCTGTCATTGACGCTGACCAGATGGCCCGTGGAGTGCTGGACGATGAGGGGGTTATCAATGCGGTTAAGGCCGTATTTGGATCGGATATCTTGACTTCTGAGGGAGGGATAAATCGGTCCAAACTGGCTGAAAAGGCTTTTTCAGATGCAGCCGTCCTTGAGCGATTGACCGCGATTGTTCATCCGCCTGTGCTGGAGCAGGCAGAGAAGTTGCTGGCTGAATATCTTGTTATTCCGGGTATTTCTGCGATTGTGCTGGATGTTCCGTTGTTAATGGAAACCAACTGGCACAAGCGGTGTGATGTCCTTGTTTTTGTGGATAGCGACGCGTCAATTCGCCAGCAAAGAGTGTCCCAAAAGGGGCGTTTTTCGGCGGATCAGATAAAAAAACGAGAAAATTTTCAGATTTCTCTTGAAAAAAAAGAAGAAGTTGCACAATATATCATTCAGAACAATTCCGATTTGTCAGATTTGGCTGATCAGGTCGCGCAAGTTTATTCTGCTATAATGAAGATTCGGGGATAGTTGTCTCAAATCCTGTTTTTACAAAGCCCGGAATGCTGGGGCTGATTCGTTTTTTCCAATAGTGGGCTTTAGCGTGTGCCAGATTTCACAGGTGGTTTATAGATAACATAACAGTGTTTTTGGCGGACCATTCAGTCCGGATAAGAAAAGGATAAAATCCGGAAAATCCACCTATAACTGATTATATTTCAGGTAGTTAGCGATTGGCTATAAAAATTTAATGTATCCGAGGGATAAAGATTAAACCCATTGAGAAAGCAAGGAGTAGTTATGCCCAGACCCAAGGCAAATGAAGAATCACAACAGGAAACCCCGCGTAAAAAGCGTCCTTATACAAAACGTCCCAAAAATGAGCTGTTTGATCAAGCTGAAACTGTCGAATCGCAGCCCCAGCCTGTATCGGAAGAGCCCCGCCCAGTAGAGGGCGCCGGCAATATCAAAGAGCCGGACCCGCAAATTCAGGATTTGCAGCCTGAGCCGGCAGTTGCTGAAATTGCTGCCGAGCCTGCTCCCATCAAAGTCAAGGCGGAAGAGGCTCCCAAGGACGAATCGATTCATGAAAAATATGAGCGAATCAAACGCGGAAATCTGCATTTGACCGAGCTTCAAAAGCTCGATGTAACCGAATTACACCGAATAGCCAAGGAAGAGGGTATCACGGAATATATGGCTATGGTCAAGCAGGATTTGATCTTTAAAATCCTTAAGGAGCGTATCCGTCAGAACGGCCTGATGTATGGCGAAGGCGTTTTGGAAGTGCTGCCGGATGGCTACGGTTTCCTGCGCAGCCCCAATTACAGCTATCTGTCCAGCCCGGATGACGTGTATGTCTCGCCGTCGCAGATTCGTCGCTTTGGTCTGCGTACGGGCAATATTCTTTCCGGTCAGATTCGTCCGCCGAAAGAAAATGAAAAATACTTTGCTCTGCTTCGCGTCGAGGCGATTAACTATCAAGAACCGGAAAAACTGACCGAAAAGGTTGTTTTCCGTGATCTGGTTCCATTGCACGCAGAGGAGCGGTTCATACTCGAAACGGCCAAGGATGAAATGAGCACGCGTATTATGGACCTGATTACGCCCATCGGCAAAGGTCAGCGTGCTTTGATTGTCGCTCCGCCGCGAACGGGTAAGACCGTGCTGCTGCAAAAGCTGGCAAACGCCATCAGCACCAATTATCCGGAAGTGAAGATGATTGTACTGTTGATTGACGAACGGCCGGAAGAAGTAACCGACTTTAAGCGTAAAGTTGCCAAGGATGTTGAAGTGATCAGCTCGACTTTCGACGAGTCCACCGCGCGTCATTGTCAGGTATCGGAGATGGTCGTCGAAAAGGCCAAGCGTATGGTCGAATACGGCGAGGATGTGGTCATTCTGCTGGATTCGATTACCCGTCTGGCTCGCGCTTACAATACCGAAATGCCGCATTCGGGCAAGATTCTCACCGGCGGTGTGGATGCCAATGCGATGCAAATGCCCAAGCGATTTTTTGGAGCAGCCCGTAATATCGAGCATGGCGGTTCGTTAACGATTCTGGCAACCGCGCTGATTGATACTGGCTCCAAGATGGACGAAGTTATTTTTGAAGAATTCAAGGCCACCGGCAATATGGAGCTGCATTTGGACCGCCAGTTGGTCGAAAAACGCATCTACCCGGCTATCAACATCGGCCAAAGCGGCACGCGACGCGAAGAGCTGCTTCTGGATCGCAAGGAGCTGGAACTGGTTTATCGGCTCCGTAAAGTGCTCAGCGAGATGAATCTGGTCGAAGCGGTCGAATTGCTGAAAAATCGTCTGGCCAAGTTCCGCACCAACGCGGAATTCCTGATGACGTTGAATCTGGATTAGTGGAGTCTTTTTAATGTTAAACACAAGGCTCCGGCGTCAAAGCCGGGGCCTTTTTTGTCGTTTTTGCGTATTTTTACGAAATATAATGTAAATTCGTTGCGTTCTGCGTAAAAGTCGGATATAATCCATCCCGAGCTACGATTTTTATAGAAGATCAGCCCTCTCTGACCATTCACCGTGTCTGGATCAGTACAATTACCATTTTTCACAGGATTCTTTAATGCCATTTAAAACACTTGGTCTTTCTGACCCACTGGTGCAGGGTATTCTTGCCACCGGCTATACCGCTCCTACCGAAATTCAGGCGCAGGCTATTCCGGCCGCGGTTGCGGGGAAAGACATTATTGGTTGTGCCCAGACGGGTACAGGTAAGACGGCTGCTTTTGTGCTGCCTATTTTGAATCGGCTGTCGCTGGCCAAACCGCCTCACAGTAAGTCGATTAAGGCTCTGATTTTAACCCCGACCCGTGAGCTGGCGGTGCAAATCGAACAAGCGATTATCGGCTATGGCCGATTTATGAAATTCCACACGTTGGCGGTCTATGGCGGGGTTAGCATTGAAAACCAAATTCGGACCCTGAAACGTGGGGTAGATATTGTTGTTGCGACTCCCGGACGATTGTTAGATCATCTCAATCGCCGCAGTATCGACCTGCGGCAGATTGAAGTGCTGGTGCTGGATGAGGCCGACCGAATGTTTGACATGGGTTTTATCAACGATGTCAAAAAGATTGTCGCCACAACGCCTCAAACACGGCAGACGCTGTTGTTTTCGGCAACGGTGTCGCCGGAGGTTAAATCGCTGACGATGGGGATTCAAAAAAATCCCGTGATGATTCAAGTTGGCAAGCCCCGCAATCCAATTGAAACAATTACGCAATATATTTATACGGTTCGCAAAGACGCCAAGGCCGACCTGCTGCTATCAATGCTGACGGGCGATTCCAAAATGGACTGCGTACTGGTTTTTTCCCGCACCAAGCATGGCGCCGATAAAATCAGCAAGCGTCTGGAACGTGCGGGCGTTCGGTCGATAGCGATTCACTCGGGACGAACACAGGGACAGCGTCAGCGGGCGCTGGACGGTTTCAAGCAGTCGAAATATCAGGTGATGGTGGCTACGGACGTTGCCGCACGCGGGATTGACGTCGATGGCATTTCGCATGTGATCAATTTCGATGTGCCGGCGTTTGCGGAAGATTATGTACACCGGATTGGACGTACGGGACGCGCCTGTGCGACGGGCGATGCGATTACCCTGGTTTCGCCAGACGAGGAAAAATATCTGCGGCAGATCGAGAAATTCATCGGACACAAAATTAAACATGAAAAATGTCCTGAATTTACGCGAAGCAAGCCAGAAACGACACATCCTCTGGCCGGTGAGAAACCGCGATCCGCTGCGCCGCGCCGCGATATGACGCACAAACGGCGCGATACTACACATAAAGATAATAATGATAAATCAAAGCGGTTTTTCGGGTTTCGACGAAAAAAAGCAAAGCGATAAACGCAAACAAAACGGCCTTCTTGTCACAATGGGAGGGCCGTTTTTTTATTTATCAGGGTTCATTTTTGTCTCTTGTTGGGGAATTTATCGACTTTAGGCTTGCGATAATTCCGTTATTAACGTTGTTCAATAGCAAAAAAATACTAAAAAAGGGACAATTTGGGGTTTTTTCAGGTTAGATTTTGCGTATAATAAGGGTCAAATGGATTTCTATCCGCAGGTTTTATCAGGAGATTTGACCATGGCACAAAAACGACTGAAAACAAAACTTCGGGAAAAAAAGGATTTTGTTGTTGTTGCCGAACTGACGGGCGGGCCGGGATACAGCCTTGCGCCCATCGAAAAATTTCTGACCGGCTGCCAGCAAGCTGGCTCCGGAGCAATTCCCTCCGGCTTTGATTTTGTCGGAATTATGCTGCCTCAAAATCCAGGCGGCGTTGCCAACATCGATCCGTCCGATGTGCTGGCAGTGGTGTCCCAGAAAGGACTCTTGGGCGACTTGGATTTCATCCCGCATATCAGCTGCAAAGACAGCAATTCCGATAGCCTAACCAGTTCCCTGATAGGTTTTCGGCAGCGCGGTGTCGAAACGGTACTGGCTCTAACCGGCGATAAACCCATCAGGGCAAAAGGGGTATTTGAGGTCGAATCGGTCGGCCTGCTCAGTCAAATCCGTTCGCTCAATAACGATGCTCTGCTTAAAGCTAAGCCGGAAAATTTAGGTAAAACCAAGCGGTTTTTCGCTGGTGCCGCTGTATCGCCGTTTAAATATACCGAGCCATCGCTGATGCAGCAGTATTACAAGATGGAAAAGAAGATTGCCGCCGGCGCAGAGTACTTGGTAACACAGGTTGGCTGGGATTGGAAAAAATCAGTCGAGTTGATGCGGTATCTGAAAGATAATCAGATCGACATTCCGGTTCTTGGTAATGTTTATTGGCTGACAACTCTGACACCGGCGCCGCGGCTGATGCACGATATCAAGCTGCCGGGGTGTTTTGTCAGCGATGCCTTGCTGGCGAAATTGCAGGCCGAAAGTGTCGATGAGCATCTGGAACGCGCTGCCCAGCAGGTGGCGATGTACAAGTCCATCGGCGCTGCTGGCGTGGATGTGGGCGGAGTGCATGATTTCGATATATTTGTCAAGATACTAAGACGGGCCGCGGAAATCGGCGACACATGGCGACAATTCAAGGACAATCTCTACTGGCCAGCGGACAAGGCATTTTATTTGTATGATGACAAAGACAGGATCGCAGAGCTATCTCGGCCTAAAAAGTGTTTTAATGAGAAATTTTTCGATTTTATGCATTGGGCGATTTTAGACCCGAAGCACAAAGGCTTTTGGGCGTTCCGTAAAATTCTAAAATGGGTCAGAGCGGACAAAGAGAAAAACTTCATGTACAAAGCCTTTAATGCCATAGAAAAAGGCTTCAAATATCTGGTATTTGAGTGTCAGGAATGCGGCGACTGCTATCTGCCTGAAAATTTTGGCTACTGCACCATCGGCGGCTGTGAAAAGGGGCTGGATAATGTCCCCTGCGGCGATGCGACAGTTACCGGCTATTGCGGCAACAATCTCGACCGGCTCTGTATTGGCGAGCGGGTGTATCATTCCGCCGCCGCTCAGATTGGAGGTCGTGAATTGCTGCGACAGGCGATCAATCGTCCGCGTATTCCTATGCTGGAACATACCAGCTCGATAGTGAAATATCTGTTTGGGAAGGATCATACGATGAAGCGGCCGCTGATTGAAATTGGCGAAGCGATCCATGCCTCGATCCCTAAAACCGGCGTGATTATGCGGGAACTGCACGCCCTCGGCGACGGTGCGTACGACAAGCCCAGCCCGCAATTAGATTATGTTCGCGCCTTGATTGAGTCGCAGGCCTCCGATGGCGCAAGCTATCTGGCAGTCAATCTGGATGCGTTTGGTGAAACCGATGCTGATGCGGCCGTCGAAATGATGCGGCATTATGTACATTTGGTACGCAACTGGGGTAAGGGTGTTCCGATCTGCGTTGACAGCAGCAATGACAATGTGCTGATAGCCGGATTAAAGGAGTGGTACAACACCGACCTGCCAGTTAAGCCCCCATTGCTCAACTCAATTAAAGTGCATACGGCGGACACGATGATGCCGCTGAAAAAACAGTATGATTTTTCATTTATCGGCTTGCTGGTTAGCGAAGATAAATCTACTGGTCCCGGCGGGTCGCATTCGGTAGATGAATTGTTTAGCTTAGCTCAGCAGATTTTCAATAAGGCGATGACGTTTGGCTTTAAGCCATCGGAGATATTTTTCGATTCAACCGTTTTTCCATTGGCGATTGATATGCCGATGGAGCCGGGCGTGCCGGGCTATACCTATCGGGCATTTAATACGATTAAAAAGATAAAATCCGACCCGAATATGAAAGATTGTCATTTTTCGCTGGGTGTCAGCAACTGCTGCCGTGACCTGCCGGGACGTAAAATCGGTATTTGCCGTGCGTATGTGGCCAAGGCGATGGAGCATGGTCTGGATGCGGGTATTGTCAATGTCGAACACCACTACGGCGAGAAGCCCGCCGACGCGGAATTGCTGGATTTGGTGGATTCATTCGTAAAGCTCGATGGTTCGATGGACAAACTGAACGATGCGATGATGAAAATGGGACAATTTTGTGCTTCGGTACGAAAACCGGAGTAATGGTCGAACCTATAGGAGCAACCAATGGATCAAACGAATTGTGTGTTTTGCAAAATTGCAGCAGGACAGATTCCCTGTTATAAAATCTTCGAGAATAACGCGGTGCTGTCATTTTTAGATATCAATCCGATTAGTGATGGCCACACCATTATCATCCCCAAGGCACATTATGAATCTGCTGAACTATGTCCGCCGGAGATACTTGCTGAAGCGGCAAAGTCTTTCGGAGCGATTGCCAAAGCGGTTACCGCGGCAGTTGGTGCGCCAGCCTTCAATCTCCTGTGTAATAACGGCTCTCCCGCCGGACAAGTGGTAAAACACATCCACTTTCACATCATCCCCCGACGAGAAAATGACAATGTCTTTGCCCGGTGGCCTAAATATACCTATCCGGACGGCAAAGCTCCCGAATTGTTGAAAAAAATCCTTGCCCACTTTTAATCTCGCTTTTCTTTAGCCGCAAAGCGTGGTATAGTTTTTGTGATGATCAAGAAAAATCGCAGATTATTTATTATTGACGGCCACGCACACATCTATGCGGCCTATTATGCCCCGATGCGCCCGCTCAACAGTCCCTCTGGCGAGCCGACCAAGGCGGTGTTTGTCTTTACCACGGCGCTGCTGGGGCTGATTGAGCGGGAAAAGCCGGATATGCTGGTCGTGGCGATGGATTCGAAAACGCCAAGCTTTCGCGTTGCGATGTACCCGGAATACAAGGCTCACCGCCCGCCGATGCCGGAAGAGTTGCCCGGCCAGATTGCCCGTATCGAGCAGATTTTAGCCGCGTTGCAGATACCGATGCTGCGAGTCGATAGTTGGGAAGCAGATGACTTAATCGGCACATTAGCACACAAAGCCGCTGAGGCAGGCATTGATACATACATCTGCTCCAAAGACAAAGATATGCTCCAGCTTCTGGGCGACCATGTATCGACTTACGATATTAAAACCGGCCAAAAGACCGACCTGCAAAAACTTCACGAAGAGATAAAACTTCAGCCCCGTCAATTTATCGACGTATTAGCCCTGCAGGGCGACGCCTCGGATAATATCCCCGGTGTTCCCGATGTCGGTCCCAAGACAGCTCTTGAGTGGATTCAAAAATATGGCTCACTGGAAGAGCTTTATAACCACGCTGACGAGATCAAGGGCAAGCGGGGCGACAATCTCCGTAACCATAAAGACCTTGCTTTATTGAGCCAGAAATTAGTTACCATTGACTGCGGTGCACCGGTTGAACTCAATGAGAAGACCTTCGCGTTAACCGAGCCGGACAAAGATAAGCTGGCGGGGTTATTTCAGGAATTGGGCTTTACCCGATTATTGAGTCAGCTTGACATTAAATCTGCTGCGCCAAAAACCGAAAAGCCCAAAGAAAAATCGCAGTCATCCGCTGGTTTTGGACAAGGCACGCTGTTTGCCCTTGGCGCGGAATCCACTGTCGCGAAAACCCACGACCACGATTATCAGCTTATCGATACGCCGGAAAAATTCGATACTTTTTTCAAGTTGCTCCAGCAGCAGATGCGTTTTGCTGTCGATACAGAAACGACCTCGATTGACCCAATGCGAGCCGAATTGGTCGGCATGAGTTTCTGCTGGAAAGAACGTCATGCGTATTATCTGCCCGTCCGCGCACCGCTGGGTCAGCCTCGGCTGGATGTACACAAGATTCGTCCGATGCTGGCGCCGATTCTTGCGGACCCAAAGCGTTATAAAATCGGACAGAACTTAAAATATGATATGCTGGTGTTGGAAAATGCTGGTATGCCGCTGGCGGTTGAGGTGGGGGCAGCGTTTGATACCATGGTTGCATCCTATTGTCTGCACGCCGACCGTTCGAGCCATTCGATGGACGCCATGGCTAAAGATTATTTAAATTACGAACCAATACCGATTTCAGATCTGATCGGCAAAGGTAAAAACCAGATTACGTTTGACAGGGTCGATACCACCGCAGCGTGCGAATACGCTGCTGAAGATGCGGATGTTACCTGGCAATTATGGCAATACCTCGCGACACGGCTCGATGCACAGCCGGGCATTAAAAAACTGTTTGAAGAGGTTGAGATGCCGCTGATTTCGGTTCTGGCGCAGATAGAATTCAACGGGGTGTCGCTGGATACGGACCTGCTCCGCAAGATGTCTCGCTCAATCAATAAGCAGATCAGCGATCTTGTGGAACAAATTTATGCGCAGACTGGTGTACCGTTTAATATTGATTCGACCAAACAGCTTGCTGAGATATTGTTTGACCGGCTAAAATTGCAAAGCATCCGTCAGGGCAAGACTCTTCGCAGTACGGACGCGGACGTGCTGGATCAATTGTCCGGACAGCATCCGATTGTCCCGCTGCTGCTGGAATACCGCCAAATGGTTAAATTACTGAATACTTACATCGACAAACTGCCGCTGCTGGTCAATCCGCGCACCAGCCGCGTCCATGCTTCGTTTAATCAGACGGTTACGGCGACAGGGCGACTTAGCTCCTCCGACCCGAATCTGCAAAATATCCCAATCCGTACCGAATTAGGCAAACAAATCCGCTCGGCGTTTGTTCCCAAAGACAAAGACGGCTGCATTTTCAGTGCGGACTATTCACAGATTGAACTGCGGCTGTTGGCGCATTTTTCCAAAGATGCCGCATTGCTCAAAGCTTTTGCGGATGATATGGATATTCACACCTTTGTCGCGGCGCAGATTTATGGTGTCGCGTTGGCGGATGTTTCTTCTGAAATGCGTACCAAAGCCAAGGCTGTCAATTTCGGCATCATCTACGGGCAGGGGGCGTATGGGCTTTCCCAGACTGTCGGCATCGGTCAGTCCGAGGCAAAAAAGTTCATTGATGATTACTACGCACGGTATCCCTTGATCCGCAAATTTATGGACGGAGTTATCGACCGAACGAATAAGATGGGTTATGCCGAGACAATCCTTGGCAGACGCAGACCGATTGCAGGCTTAGACAGCAAGAATTTCAATATCCGTTCCCAGTCCGAGCGGCTGGCGGTCAATACCGTCATCCAGGGCTCTGCGGCGGACTTGATTAAAGTGGCAATGGTTGCCATTCAGCATCGCATCGACAAAGACCGCTTGCCGATTAAGATGATTTTGCAGATTCACGACGAACTGGTCTTTGAATTGTCTGAAAAAGATGCCGAAAAGCACTCCGCATGGATTATCGAGGCGATGACTAGTGCGATTGCCGTCGATGTCCCGCTCAAAGTCGATACCTCCATCGGCAAATCTTGGCTGGAATAAACACCTCATCCGATTCTATATCAGAGTTGTCCAGGATGTCTTGAAGTGCTACAGCGAAAAAGAATAAAGGAAAAACGCTTTTCCTATAATATTGTCTCTGGAAACCAAATTGTCCGGCTCTCCTTTTCTTGAAACAATGATATGATTGTCTTTATCTACGGCTTTGATAATGCCGCATCTTTTTCCATTCTCAGCACGAAAGACGATTATGTCGTTGGCCCTAAAATTATGTGTTAATTTATTGACCAATATCCTTGAATTTTGAGGGACAACTGGAGAAATGGAATCTGTTTTTACAGTAAACGGTTGCGCAACAAAAAAATATACCACAGAAATTACTACAAATGTTACCACCAGTGCTATTGGGAGTTTTCGGGCTTCTTTTTTAAGATAGGTTCTAAATTTTCCTTTTGCTTTAGCAATCAGATTACCCAATTCTTCCGGATTTCCAAATTCTCTTTCAAGCATAGCAATAATCTCACTTTCTGTTAAACCGGAT
>CAZVXR010000370.1:0-3954 GCA_964630865.1 uncultured Pirellulales bacterium
GCCAATCAGCCAATAAATTCGTATCGCCTCGCCATACACACTGCGAAAATGATTTATCGTATCGATAGTATAACTGGGTTCAGGCCGATGCATCTCAATATCGCTAACTTCAAATCCGGCGATCCCTTGAATACCAAGACGAACCATCTCAATACGATCTTCACCGCAAGCATCCGGAGGATTACGCTTCAGTGGTGAACGCGCCGCCGGAACAAAGACTACACGCCCCGCCGCCAGACGGTCACGCGCAAAACACGCCATCGCAAGATGCCCATTGTGTATCGGATCAAATGAGCCGCCGAATAAAATGATATCGTTGTCAGTACTCACTGCAAAACTCACATTTACTTGTTATATTCATAAGAATATTATAACTGTGATTAAAAAAAATGAAATTTTTTTTCTTTTTCTTCGCAACACCCTTGCCGGTCGTCTGATGACTATCATTATAGGTCTGACGCCATTTGTCCAGAAAAAATCACAATTGCAATATTTTGACGTTATAAGCCCAACAGAAACAATATATTTTGCATCACACTATTTGATTTTTTGCGTATTGCATACGTCAAAGCATTATTTTGTCTTTCGCTAAAACTGCTCCAACATCTGTTGCAATGGACGCTTAAGAAAAAAAACATCAAGAATAATTGAACTTCCTGACGATAATTCATATAATAATATCTGAATAACGTATATAAAACCTGTACAGGTTCTTTAAAAGATTACCGACGAAAGGAGGTGATTAAGACTATGGCAAAGAAAGTCGCTAAGAAAGCTGCGAAGAAAGTCGCGAAGAAAGTTGTGAAGAAAGCCGCGAAAAAAGTAGCGAAAAAGAAAGTCGCCAAAAAGAAATAGATCTGAACTTTAGAAAGTTCTGATTGCGACCTAAAGGAAGGTTTCCCCGCCACGGCGAGACCTTCCTTTTTTTTCGGCTCCCCATCCGCCGAATTAACGGACACATCAAAAAAAGCAAAACAAAGAGACCCTCATCCCAAAAAAAAAGATTGCGCTCGACAAGTAGCTTAAAATAAAAACCGAAAAACCCCCTCGCCGGATTACCGAGAAACGAAGCGGGGCTTGTGTCAGGCATGGGGCATAAACGCCATATTCTAAAAAAGATATTTTACTACATATTGTAGGTGTTAAGGTGAAAACATTAATCCGTTTGTATTTCGGTAAAAATTGGGGTTGCAACATCCAAATAGGAAAGCTATAATCAATGGATAATATAGGCAAGCAGTTATGCCAAAAAAGGTCTTATTGATATTCTAATCCGAAAGATAGTGTTATGGCTGGAACATTTTACACTCTTCAGGAAGCAATGCAGAAGCTTAACAAAACAGAATCCGAGCTGAAAGAGATTCTTAAAGAAGGCAAAATCCGCGAATATCGCGATGGAACCAAGACCCTTTACAAGCAGGATGAAATCGACAAATTGGCTGGAGGCCCTGAGGCCATTGACCTGATTGCAGATTCTGAAATCAACTTAGAGTTGGAACAAACCTCCGAAATCCAACTCGAACCGGCCACGCCCGACGACATCACCCCCCCCAAAGCCAGCGAAGGCGGATTTGGACTCAGCCAGATGGGTGATTTAACCATGGCCGACACCAACGTCGGTACCGTCGGTATCAACGTTCTGGGCGGCACGGACGATCTCTACAAAATTACCGCCGATGCCAAATCAGAAACCAGGGCGGTAGATGCCGAAGACATCGAAAACCTTGATGCCGATGCAAACCTCGAAAGCGTTGGTAGCGGTTCGGGGTTGCTGGATTTATCCCTGCAAGCCGACGATACCTCACTTGGCGCCGTTCTGGATGACATCCTGCCGACAGGGCCGGATATTCCCGCTCAGGCCGCCGATGTGGATTTTTCAGGAGAAGCCGCCGGAGTAATGTCCGGTTCGGCGGTTGCCGAAGCCGCCCATGCAATGCCTTCCAAAACCGGCAGAACGGCAGATCTTTCCCAGAGCGCACCGGTTGTATTTGTCGCTCCGGAAGACCCGGCTTCCAACATCTATGGGATTATGATGTTTTTCCCTGTGATCGCAATTATTTTGGCAGGCATTGCCACGGTGGCCGGATTGCAGAATATTTTGCCGTCCCTGATCAAATTTATGACCTATGATGGGGTCGCTGATGTGAATTTTGGGCTTATTATCGCCCTGATTCTCTTGGTTTTAGTCCTTGTGTTCCTTGTTTTCGCAACGATGGCCGGACGAGACAAAACAAAAACACCCGCAGGCGTCTATCAAAAAAAACCGTCATAAAGGATATTTCTACATGAATCCGTTATGTTTTGCCGACATACAATAAGCTCGAAAGCCCGTATCGGCAGACAATCGATAAGTCTGTTGGCGGGCTTTTTACAAAGGATTGAATAAGACTCGAAAGGAAAAACAAATGAAGACAGGCAAGATTTTACTGGTAACAATGGCTGCGATTCTTCTGGGCGCCGCAGGATGCGTCTCTCAGGCACAGTTAGACGACTTGAAAGCGCAAAACCGCATTCAGCAGGATCGTATCAGTCAACTCGAAAGTCAGCTAAGCGACTGCAACTTGACGCTCGATCAGAAAAATAAGGAACTGCAGGCGCTCGGCGGCAAGAGCGGTGCCGATATTCAGGCCAAAAACGCCTACATCGCAGCCCTTGAAGCCGATATCGAACAGAAAAAGGCGATGATCGCCAGACTCCAGGAACAGTTGCTGCAGGGCGGAGCCCCCCTGCCTATGGAAATGAATGTCCTGCTGAAAGACTTTGCCGCGAGAAATCCGGACCTGGTCACCTTCGACGAAGCGACCGGTTCGCTGAAATTCAAGAGCGACCTGCTGTTTAACCCCGGCAGCGACGAAGTCTCCTCGGCTGCCACACAGGCCGTCAAAGCGCTGGCCGACATCATGAACAGCCCCGAAGCCAAGCAGTTTGATATGGTCATTGTCGGCCATACCGATGATCTGCGAATTAGCCGGGCCGAAACAAAGCAGAAACATCCAACCAACTGGCATCTGTCGGTACACCGTGCAATTTCCGTGCTGAATCTTCTGGCACAGGATCAACTCGCCGAGGACCGGATGTGCGCTAAGGGCTATGGCGAATTCCGTCCCATTGAGCCGAACAAGCCCAACAAAGGCGGCAACGCTGCCAATCGACGCGTGGAAATCTTTATTATACCCAGCGCCGGCAGATAACCCGCCGCGAGAAAACAGAATCAAATTACCACCAAACCCGATGGGACGCACTGCCCCATCGGGTTTTTGAGCAAAATGATTCCTAATTTGTCGCAGGTTCCGACCCCCTGCACGATAAAAAGCGATGACAACGTCACGCCACTTGGCCCTAAATAGAGAGATACGGTCAGATTGATATGAAAAAAACAATCATTTTTATTGTTGGAGCATTGTTTTTGGGATTGACGAGCCGGAGTCTGGCTGAAACTAAGGGAGAGAAAATATTTTTTTCCGCTCTTGGCGATTCCGGGTTACTTTCTCGCACACTTCGCAATGTTATTCCTGCCGAGGGTTGCCTGGCAAGCTTCGACTTAACACTGCCAGATTTCGAGAAAGGTGTGATTAATGAATCGAAGATAGGTGGTTGGTGCTCAGGCTATGAAACAGGACCCGTCCCTTTTACAAGCTTTGATCAATTCAAAGGCCGGTCTTATGATGACATCAACGATAAAAAGTTTTTAAATGCTTTCCATTGCGGCTATTACCTTTTGTTGAAGCTCAATGATGGTCGATACTTGGCGCTGCTGCCCCTGGTTTCCGCAGATGTGATGGCCACTATCTCGGTCTATCAAGGAGTGCCCCGCATTAAGCTTTGTACATTTGGAACAGATGTTTTCAGCGGCCGGGCACCGTTGTTTAGCTGGGCCTATGCAAAGGACCCCTATTCCGCTACACAGAAGTGCTGGGACCATGCGATTAACTCTAAATTTTGTAAAGATAACAT
>CAZVXR010000371.1:0-9342 GCA_964630865.1 uncultured Pirellulales bacterium
ACAACTCCTCGTTTTCGAATAAAAAATCTTTACATTTTTTAATATTTTTTCTTAAATTTACATATCATGTTTTAAGATAATGAGTTACGAGCTAAAAAATAAAAAAAGCTAAGTTGCTTTTCTTTTTCACGATAACAAGGAGATAATGTGGGTTTTGCGCGGAACATGGAAGCAAGTATTGATTCGGCAGGGCGGCCAGAGGCATTAAAGCCGGTTGACCAATTATTGCAGCACGTTCGCCCGCTGAATACAAAACGAATCCCGCTTAACCTCTTGTAATTTCAACTTTTATGGATATAATAGCGGTCTTATGGTATTGATGTAATTTGCATTTAACTCCTTTTAGGAAAATATGTTATGGCGAAATTGACCAAGCTCGACGATATCGTGGCATTATGCAAGCGGCGTGGATTTATCTACCAGTCCAGCGAAATTTATGGCGGATTGGCGAGCTGCTATGACTATGGCCCGCTTGGGTCGGAGCTCAAACGTAATGTCCGCAACGCCTGGTGGAAAGCGATTGTTCAGATGCGCGATGACGTTGTTGGGCTGGATTGCTCGATCCTGATGCATCCGATGGTCTGGAAGGCCAGCGGCCACGCGGACAAATTCGCCGACCTGGTTACTGTATGCAAAAAATGCAGCACCCGTACCCGTGTTGACCACTTGCAGGACAAACCCGACCCCGCTGGCGATCTCGGCGAATTCGGACTGGGAAACAAACTGTGCCCATCCTGCGGCACGGCCGGCCAATTCAATAAGCCAATGGCCTTTAAGCTGATGTTCGAAACACAGATGGGAGCTAATGCCGACGATACGATGACCCTCTGGCTGCGGCCGGAAACGGCTCAGGGTATTTTTGCTAATTTCCGCAACGTGCTCGATAGCTCCCGCGTCAAAGTGCCTTTCGGCATTGCGCAAATCGGCAAGAGCTTCCGTAATGAAGTAACGACCAAGGCGTTTATCTTCCGTACCCGTGAATTTGAACAGGCCGAAATCGAGTTTTTCTGCAAACCCGGCTCGGATGAAGCATGGTACAACCACTGGAAAGAATTCCGGTTTAACTGGTATTTAAATCTTGGAATGAAAAAGGAAAACCTCCGCTTCCGCGACCACGCTACCGATGAACTGGCCCACTACGCCAAGGCGTGCGTGGATGTCGAATACAAATTCCCTTTCGGCTCCGGCGACTGGCAGGAGCTGGAAGGCATCGCTAACCGTCAGGATTTCGACTTGCGGCAGCATCAGCGCGGGATGCGAACGATGAATGACTGGTACGAGAAACGCGACGTAACCAAGCTGCAGCTGAAAGAAGAGGCTGAAGACTGGGTCAAAGGGCCGCTGTCGTATTTCGACGACGAAAGCAAAGAGCGGTTTGTACCGTATGTAATCGAACCATCCGCGGGAATCGATCGCAGCTGTCTGGCGTTTCTGGTCGATGCGTATGATGAGGATGAAGTCAACGGAGAGCCGCGGAGCGTGTTGCGATTCCATCCGGCGCTGGCTCCGATCAAGGCGGCGATTTTCCCCCTGGTCAAAAAAGACGGCCTGCCCGAAATTGCCCGCAAAATTTACGATGAATTAAAGCCGTGCTTTGCGACCTTCTATGACGAGAAAGGCGCTATTGGCCGCCGCTATCGCCGTCAGGATGAAGCCGGTACGCCGTACTGTATGACCATTGACGGCCAGAGCAAAGAAGACCAGACTGTAACTGTACGTGAACGCGATAGTCTGACGCAGGAGCGCATCAACATCGCGCAGCTGAAAAACTTCCTGCGGGACAAGATGGGGCTGTAAGATAGTTCAACAGGTTTATTTCGCCGGACGCTGCATTCGAAGTTCGGCCAAATGCTGGAGGTAGGCCATCGGGCCGCCTTCCTGATAGCCGGTTTGAGCGTAGGTTTTGCCCGTCGCGTCGGCAAGGATGATGGTTGGGAAGCCCTGAACCTGATACTCTTGCGCCAGTTGGTCATTTTGTTTTTTCAGCGCGGCAGGCAGAGAGGTCTGACGCGGAAAATCAATCTTGACAAATACAAACCGCGTTGGAGCTTCGGAGGCGAACAGTTTCTGGCGAAAGACTTCTTTATCCAAACGGATGCACCAGCCGCACCAATCCGAGCCGGTAAAGTTAATGAAAAGGTCTTTGCCTTCGTCGGCAGCTTTTTTCTTTGCCATTTCGAAATCTGTAACCCAGCTCACTGAAGCAGCGTTCGCATCGGCGATAGCTGTTGTTTCTTCCGCAACCGGTGTCGTAGAATCCGCTTTCTTGCGGCAGCCGCTACAAACTAAAACCATCACCATGGCGACAAGCACACTGAGTTTTACAATCGTGTTCATCGAATTACCTTTCCTGTGCGATTAGATCATCATACGTTTGTCGTCGGCGAATCACTTGAAAGGTGTCGCCATCGACTAAAACTTCCGGCAGCATCGGGCGGGCGTTATAATTACTGCTCATGGTGTAGCCGTACGCCCCGGCGGTAAATATTGAAATCAAATCCCCGCGTTTAACCGGCGGCAGCGGGCGGTCTTTGGCGAAGAAATCGGCGCCTTCGCAGATTGGCCCAACGATATCCACCTGTTCGCATCCTTCCATATTCAGATAGCGGTTTTTCTTTGGCGGCAGCAGTGATGAATCCACCTGAGCCGGCCAAATGAAGTGGAACGCATCATATAGCGGCGGACGAATCAGGTCGTTCATTCCCGCATCGACAATCACGAATCGTTTCTTACCGCCTTGTTTGAGATACAATACGCGCGTCAGCAGGATGGCCGAATTGGCCGCGATGCTGGCGCCCGGCTCTAAAATCAGTTTCAGTCCTTTGTTTTTGATGTGCGGCACGATTGCCCTGGCATACTCTGCCGCCGTAGGAGCCGTTGAGGTTTCGTAGTCGGCTCCATAGCCGCCGCCCATATCCAGCGTATCAATCGTAAATCCATCCGCCCGCAGATCATCGACAAGTTTGATTGTTTTCTGCAGCGCTTCGGTATATGGCAGCACGGATTTACCCGCCGAACCGAGGTGGATATGAACGCCGGCGAGCTGGACGGTGCCGTTGCGTCCGTATTTGTTGAAGACCTGCCGCGCCCGTTCAATATCGACGCCGAACTTCGATTCCTTTTTGCCAGTGGTCGTGTAAGTATGCGTGCGAGGGTCCACATCGGGGTTAACCCGCAGTGCTGCTTTGGGGTTTTTGCCGAGTTTTCGGGAAATCGCAATCAGGTTTTCCAGTTCCTCCTCGGACTCAATATTGAAATACCCAATTGCCGCATTGAGTGATTCGGTAATCTCCTGATCGGTTTTTCCGACGCCGGCATAGACAATCTTGCTCATATCCACGCCGCTTTGTTTGGCGCGGAATAGTTCGCCGCCGCTGACAATATCGAATCCGCTGCCTGCTTCGGCCAGCATCTTAAGCAGGTGGATATTCGAACAGGCTTTGATTGAATAGCAAATCAGCGTGTCGATTTCCGAGAATGCCTTTTTAATCGCGTTAAAATGGCCCAGAAAGGTTGCCTTGCTGTAGATATACGCCGGAGTTCCAACCTCTTTGGCAATCGCGTCAACCGCTACATTTTCCGCAAACAATTTTCCATTTTTATAACTAAAATGATCCATAAAGTTTAAAACCTTTACTTTTTCGTTAATGTTTTCATTTCGAATAAAACTAAGTATATCCGAATCTCTGCCAATGGCAACCCCTGATAACAATGAACGTATGAAAAACAGGCTAATTTGGGAATACGCCATATATTAAAATGGGGGATTTGCACAGACTTGGATGTTGCTGGATTTGGGGGATTATGCCTTGCAAATTGCGGTTCTTTCGGTATGATAACGACTTATGGCTCAAAAGCAGGACAAAAGTCACGCTGGGCAGGTCGCCCAGAACAAAAAGGCCTTTTTTAACTATGAACTGGTTGAAAAGGTTGAAGCCGGCATCGCGCTGGTAGGAACGGAAGTTAAAAGCCTTAGAAACAAAGATTGCGAATTGGACGCATCCTACGCCCGGATTTTGGGCGAGGAGGTTTGGCTGATCGGATGCAAAATCGCACCCTACGCTCAGGCGGCGGAAAACGCCAACCACGACCCGACGCGCAAACGCAAATTACTCCTGCACAAGGCTCAGATCAAAAAAATCAAAACCAAACTGGAGCAGCGCGGCTATACGCTTGTGCCGCTGCGGGTGTATTTCAATGACCGGGGCAAGGCCAAGTGCGAGATCGCGTTAGCCTGCGGCAAGCGCCAATATGATAAACGTCAGAAAATCCAGGACAAAGACCAAAAGCGGGATTTGGGACGGATGAAAAAATACAAATAAAATCAAAACGAGGATGCTATGGCAGAACCAAACGAACCTAAAAAAGTGATTATCGACGAAGATTGGAAAAATCAGGCTCAAAAGCAAAAAGAAGAGCTGAAAGAAAAAGCTGCAGAACAGCCAGCCGATGAATCCGAGTCGCAGAGGCAGCTTCCTCCGGCGAATTTTGAGGGTTTGCTCTCGATCTTTGCTACGCAGGCGTATTATGCGCTGGGACTGATCCGTCCGGATGAGGACAAGGATAAAAAAATTGAGCCGGATTTTGAGCTGGCCAAATTCAACATCGATATGCTGGGTGTGCTGGAAACCAAAGCCAAAGGCAATCTGACCGAAGAAGAAGCGAAGATGCTGCAGGGTACGCTCGGTCAGCTTCGGATGATCTTTATCCAACTGATGAAGAAATAAGGCGATAAACTGTGAATAATATCTTAGTCAAAATCATTCGCGATAAAATTCAGGAAGTCCAGGCTCAAAAACAGCGGGTCTCGGTGGAATCACTGGCTGAAAAAGCTGCAGCGCTGCCGAAATGCCGGAATTTTTATCGAGAGGTTACTAAGACCCATCCACGCGGACTGAATGTCATTGCGGAAGTCAAAAAAGCTTCGCCGTCGGCGGGGCTGATTCGGGCGGATTTCGACCCAGTGGCGATTGCTCAAACCTATGAGCGATGTGGTGCGGATGCCATTAGTGTTCTAACTGATGAAAAGTATTTCCAGGGTCATCTGGACTATTTAATCGCGGTCAAGGCGGCGGTATCGATTCCCGTTTTGCGTAAGGATTTTATCATTGATCCGTATCAGGTCTATGAGGCGCGGGCTGCCGGGGCGGATGCGATTTTGCTGATTGCCGAAGCGTTGCCGACCGGGCATCTGATGGATTTGCTGATTTTGGCCAATGAGCTGACCCTGACGACGCTGATCGAGTCGCACAATGCCGATTCGCTGCTGAAGATTCGCAGTATGATTGGTTTCCCGCAAAAGCATTACGCTGTGCTGGGAATCAACAATCGCGACCTAAGTACGATGGCGGTGGATTTAAATACGACCTCGCGGCTGGCGGAATTGGTGGAAAATCCGCGCGAGATTGTCTCTGAAAGCGGTATTAAAACACGCCAGGATGTTCGCAAACTCGTGCAGGTGGGCGTCGGCGCCGTGCTGATAGGTGAAACACTGTGCAAAAGTCTGAGTATTGAAGATAAATTTCGTGAACTTTTTGAGCCGGAGCGATAGCTGTGGTCGGAGCGATCGAGTTATTAAGTATCGGCCTTGTGATGGGATTATTCGGCGGGCTTTTGGGGCTGGGCGGCTCGGTTATTATGATTCCTGCGATGGTGATGGTCTTCGGCGAAAATCAGCATTTGTATCAGGCCTCGGCGATGATCTGCAATTTTCTGGTAGGGGTTTCCTCGCTGGCGGCACACTGGAAAGCGCAAACGCTGACTAAGCCGGTTTTGAAATTTCTGATTCCGGCGGCGATAGCCGGAATTCTGCTGGGTGTTGCAATGAGCAATTTGTCCTTATTTGAAGGGCGCAATAGTTATCTTCTGACGCGATGCTTCGGCATATTTTTGATTTATGTACTGATTTACAACTGCTGGCGGTTGTTTCAGCCGCCGATGCCTGCGACAAACGACCCCTATGGACATTTACCCAAAGCATACCCGGTTTTCTCGGCGATAACCGGATTGGCTACGGGGCTTGGCGCTGGTTTGCTGGGGATTGGCGCCGGGACTATTTCTACGCCGCTCCAGCAGACATTGCTCAAAACTCCGCTCAAACGCGCGATGAGCAATTCCGCCGCTACCATTGTGGCAATTTCATGGGTTGGAGCGATTTACAAAAACTGGACTTTGCCGCAGCACGGAATTGCAATCGTCGAGTCGTTAAAAATTACTCTGTGGATTCTTCCTACCGGCTTAATCGGCGGTTATATTGGCGGCCACTTGATGCACCTGTTGCCTCGCAATCTCGTACGGTCGGTGTTTATCCTGGTGCTGATTGCGGCAATTTGGCGTTTACTGACCGTCCAGCCGCAATAGATAAACTGTAAATTAAGAACTCTTTCATGGCGAAGCCTTTTACATTACTCATCAAACCAACCGGGCCGGATTGCAATCTCGCCTGTCGGTATTGTTTTTACGCGGGCAAGACCTGCCTTTTTGGAACCGGTTCACACCGGATGAGTCTTGCGGTTCTGGAGCATCTGGTCAAAAGCTATATGAGCTTGCGGTTTCCGGTTAGCGGCTTTGCCTGGCAGGGCGGCGAGCCGACTCTAATGGGATTGGATTTCTATAAACAGCTTGTCGAATTTCAAAAGCAGTATGGCTCGCCGGGGCAGGTTGTTTCCAATGCTCTGCAAACCAATGGCATTCTGTTCGATAAGTCATGGTGCAAATTCCTTGCCGAAAATCATTTCTTAGTTGGCATCAGTCTTGACGGCCCCAAAGACTTTCATGATTATTACCGTCTCGATCATGCCGGCAGCGGAACGTGGGATCGGGTGATGACGGGGATTTCCGACTGCCTTAAATACGGTGTGGAGTTTAATATCCTTGTCCTGCTCAACGACAAAAATGTTAAACATCCTGATTTGTTGTTCGATTTCTTTGCAGGGCTGGGCATTCCATTTTTGCAGTTTATTCAGTGCGTCGAAAAAGATCATGCCACCGGCAAGCTCGCTGAATATAGCATTTCCGCCGAAGAATACGGCGATTTTCTTTGCCGGATTTTCGACCGATGGCTGGACTTTGGCCCGACGAAATTAAGCATCCGCATTTTTGACAGCCTGCTGTCCTGCGTCCTTGGCCGCGGTGCGACAGAATGCACTTTCGGTCCGTACTGCAACGATTACATTGTCATCGAGCACAATGGCGACGCATTCTGCTGTGATTTTTATGTTGAGCAGTCCGCCCGGCTGGGCAACATCATGGAAACGCCGATCGAGCAGCTTGCAGCAGGCCCCATCAAGCGGGAGTTTGCTTATGCCAAAGCGAAACTGGACAATGCGTGCCTGATTTGCCGTTACCTCGATATCTGCCGCGGCGGTTGTCCCAAAGACCGCCGGGCAATGACTGGCAAAACTAACGTACCGAGCTATTTCTGTGTCGGCTACAAAAAATTCTTTGCTCATGCAATGCCGAAACTGCGGGAATTGGCGACCAAGCTCCAGCGTGGCGCAACAACCTAATCCGGAATATCATTTTTCAGATTACAATGTTGGTTCTATGTATCCGGGACAACTGGATTGCGGTTCGAGATTACATTTGAGCCACTCGGCGGCAAGTATCGCAAAATCGGCAAGATCGACCTGACAGTCTTTGTTCAAATCGGCCATCGGATATCTCGGACACGCTAGCTCTGGGCTGTAGTGTGTCAAGATTACCGAATCCATATCATCCGTATTATAAATCACATCGAAACTGCCTCTCTCAAAAACATATTTTGAAACGGCATTGCTGAATGATCCGGTAATATTTTGTGCCGCGATAATTTCAAATCTGTCTTCGTAATCCGGCACAAAAGCGCCGACTAAATCCACATCCAGCATTCCATCCAGAGACACTTGCCCATTCGAAGGATGAGTAACTCGAAGATGTGCGTATTGACTGACTGGATCCTGTCCCGCAATAGCGATCTTTAGTACGCCGTAAGCATCCTGCGAATAATTGTAGCCGATTTCCAGTACCTTGTTGCTCTCTTCATCCCAGGGTGCGACAAGGCCGCCGCGGTTTTCGACATAAGCCCAGATCATGCCATTGCCTTCGAGCGTACCGCCCTGGAGAATAATCGGATTTGCCTGAAACGAGCCGTACTCGGCTACAAATTCGCCGCCGTCCATCGTAATCGTTCCCTGGGGCCATACCTTGACAAATTGACCACTAAACTCCGTCGGCTCAAACCGAACACCGATTTCATCGTCTCGAATATCATCAATAATTCGGATACGCCCGATTCCGCCTGCGTTTTCAAAACTGCCGCCGACGGCAACCGAACTGGAACAATCCGCCCACGTTCCCTGGTGAAGCTCAAGCAGTCCATTGCTGCCGACATTTTCGCCGATAACCATCGAACCCTGATTCCATAGCTTGGAGTTATAGAGCAGGATGGATGCGTTTCCATTTTTACCAATTGTTAAACTGGTTTCCTCTTGGGCGTGCAGATGCAGTTCTGATTCTTGCCGAGTATTGCTGCTGACTGTGATTTCCGCCGATGAACCATTTTCCAGCCCCATCGTCAGTTTACCGATATTCACCAATCCGCCGTTGCTGATATCGACGGTGGTATCTCCCCAGATTGACATATCAAATTGGCCATCAACATACCATTCCGAATCAATCCCGTTAACATCGACAACCGCATCGCTGTCTATGCCAAAAGCACTAAGGCCGTGTCCATGATTGAAAAAGGCATTATCCAAAACCGACAGCGTCGCATTCCCGTCCTCGCCGATCCAAACGCCATGCCAGTTTTCGTCAAATATGGTTCCCCACTCGGTGTTGGAGCCGGACAACGCCAGGGTTCCGACAGCACCAGAGTATTGCCCGATTGAAACCTCGCGGCTGTGAACAATCCCGCCACTGACGGCCAGCCTGCTTGTGTTGTTGACTCCAATCACTGCCGACCGGCTGCCCTCGGGCGAATAATCCAGGTTATAGACATAGCCGCCAAGATTCAGGGTAACATCCGAACCGTCCGCATACAAAGTGTCATTGTGGCGATCCATATCGAAGCTTACTGTGTAAGTTTCAGCCAGGGTGAACCGAACCGTGTCGCCCCCGTCAAAGCCCGGAACACCGTTAGGGTTCCAGTTGTTCGGCTCGCCGTATAGACCGCCGGCGGGATTAACCCAAGTGTAATCGTCGGCTGAACAAAATGACGAAACTGCCAGAAATGAACAGACTACAAAAACAAACGTTCTCATAATTTGACCCTCCAAAATTTTTATTGTTTAACATTTTCTCCCCGACGGACTGAGCCGCCGGATACATTAAAAAGAAGTCATTTTGTGCCTACTATTATAC
>CAZVXR010000372.1:0-6718 GCA_964630865.1 uncultured Pirellulales bacterium
GGTTTACACCAGAAAATCAGGAGTGGAATGCAAATCGGCCAAAAACAGCAATTGGTTAATCCGACACAAATAACTATCAAGTCGAAAACCCTCAACCACGGCCGATGTTGGATAATCAATGGTAACAGCCCAAGAACGAAAAACGTCGCCCCGTACACTAGCATAATAGTGCCCATAATATAAGCAAAAGATACTGGTGTCTCAAGCTTTTCTGGTTCAACAAAGAAAAGGGATATCGCCATGGCTATCACCAGAAGATGAATCACACACAGTATCCAGCAATAAACTTTAAACCAAAAAATAACACCTGGAGTTGCTGTAGGTGAATTCATTAGTGTTCCTTATTTGTTAAACTGATCGGCCTTTTGAGCGAGTCGATGCCAGAATAGATCGTAAAGGCCACCAGAAGAATAAACGTAATCAGCGTAAACCAATCGCCCCATTCGCGGCTTACATACGCCCACTTAATCAGCACTGTGCCGATGCCGAAGGATTGCAGGAACATCTTGATTTTGCCGGAGGAGACCGCCGCGAAATTGACTCCGCGTGCCTCAGCGATATGCCGCAGCGTCTGAACAAAGACTTCGCGAACCAGAATGATAATCGCCGTTGCCCACTGAATGGTGTACAAAAGACAGACGGAGAAATTGAAGTGATCAAATCGCGGCTGGCCGACGATGGCAAAGCAGATAAACGCCCCGCAGACTAAAAATTTATCGGCCAGCGGATCCACCGTCCGTCCGAATTTGCTCGTGGCGTTATATTTCCGCGCGATATAGCCATCAACAATATCCGACAGCCCCGCGATGACGAACAGGATAAACGCCGTGAGCAGCAGGTCGGCGGGCTTGTCCTTGCCGGTGGTGGGGGCATACAGAATAAGCCATAGAAAGACAGCCGTGATCACAAGGCGGCCGACCGTCAGGATATTTGGAATATGTCGAATCATTTTTTAATTTTCAAAATCGTATTAATTAAGCTGGTATTATATCCTCTTTAGCTGAAAATCAAAGAGTAAAAATCAAAAAGTAAAATGACAAATTAAAAATAAAAATGGTTGTGCTATTTTGTCGCTTTTTGATGCCCCAGCGGACCAACTTTATCAAACCATGCCAGACAATATTTATCTTTGACTTTTACATTGTCATTTTGATATTTACATTTTGATTTTTGATATAACCCTTTTTGTATAAGTATGTTGTTGATTGTTTCAGGAAGTCTTCAAAACAGCCTTTCCGTATCATGCGGCAACTCTTCCAGCGGACAGCCGGCACAGTGCGGCTTGGTTTTGCAGTACTCCTTGCCGAGCCGTACCAGCAGGGCGTGGTATTCATTATAAAGCTGGACTTCTCGGGGCAGCGACGACTCAAACAGCATCCGCACCTCCTCGTACCCGGCGCCCGGTTCGAGCAACCTATGCCGCCCCAATATCCGCCCGGTATAGGCATCTACCACAAAAACCGGCTTACCGAAAGCGTACAGCGCAATCGAATCCGCCGTTTCCGGCCCAATCCCCTTAATCGACAGCAGTTCTTCCCGCAACCGGTCGGTCGAAAGCTGCCCCATCCGCTCCAGATCGCCGTCGAATTTTGCAAACAGGCGATTCAGGAAGCTTTTCAATCGTCCGGCTTTGATATTATAGTACCCTGCCGGGCGAATCAGTTCAGCTAAGGTATCCGCATCCAGTTGATGGAGTTTTTCCGGCGACAGCACCCCGTGCTTTTTGAGGTTGGCAATTGCCTTTTCCACATTGCCCCAGTTGGTATTTTGGGTAAGAATCGCGCCTACGATAATTTCAAACGTCGTCTGCCCCGGCCACCACTGCTGCGCCCCAAAACGCATGAATAATCGTTCATAGATGTCTTGTAATTGTTGTCTGCTCATCGGACGCCGCCGCATTTCATAGAAAAAGGCTTTACTTTTCTGGATAAACCGACTATTGTTTTTCAACGTTTTGAAAACAAGGGTTTTGCCAATGACCAGCCGCAAGCATAAATCGAAAAACGCGACAAGTCAACTGGTTTCGTTCCTGCCGAATTCTTACCTGGATCGAACCAGCCGCCCGATTTATGCGCTGATGTACCTGCTGGGCTTTTTGCTGTTGTATGAAATCGGCACGTTTTACATTCACCCCGATGTGCTGACGCATAGCCTCTCGCAGCCGCAATTGCGCGTGGTGGCTTTTGTCTGGGTACAAAACCTGTTAGAATATGTCGGCTTTACCGAGCGGATGACATGGATCGCCACTCCGTTTGTGGTCGTTGTCATTTTATTTGCCTTGCAGCTAACCAGCGGTTCGCCGTGGCAGGTGCGCGTCAGCGATTTTCTGCCGATGACGATAGAATGCATCTTGCTGTCGATTCCGCTGATTGTGTTGAGTCTGGCGATTAACCGCCCGCCATCGATGCCTCAGCAAACGGCATTGCTGGGGGCTGTTTTCCCCTGTTCGGCGTGGCAGGGCGGCAGCGGTAGTCTCTGGGCGGATATCGTAACCGGCATCGGGGCGGGTATCTATGAAGAACTGGTCTTTCGGCTGTTTTTAATCTGCCTGATGATGCTGATTTTTCAGGATGTGTTTGGGTTAAAAAAAGACGCGGCGGTAGTCATTTCTGTGTTAATATCCGCGTTATTATTCAGCGTCCATCACCATTTTTTCTACGTCAATGGCAGTTTCAGAGAAGGTGAGCCGTTTGTCTGGCTGACGTTCGTTTTTCGGATACTGGCAGGGATTTATTTCGCGGTTATTTTCGCCGTTCGGGGGTTTGGCATCGTTGCCGGCACACACGCTTTTTATGATATTCTGGCCGCGCTTCTAAACGCGGTATTTTTTGCACCGAAAATATAGAAAAACAAAAAATTATTAAAGTTTTTCTCCACTCGTTACTCATTTATTTCGTAGTACTTGTGTCATCTTCGTCCGATAAGGAAGGCACCGTGTTTCTGGACAGCCAAACCAGTCCTTGATTTTGTATCCGGGTTTGAGGTATAATAGTTATGGTAAGAAGAACAGGTATATCAGGCAAATGAGTGGAGATTTATGGAGTCGCCAAAAGCCAATGTTGCTGTCGGTGAGTTGACGTTTTCGCTGTTTCAGCGGGCGCTGCATCCGGAGCTGTTCAATATCTATGGACGCAGACACCTCAAGACCGAACAGTATGAGGTACTCCTCTGGGCAACGGGCTGTTCCCATGTTGTCAGCGTATTTGCCGGCGATGTCTGCTTGACCGAACTGATTAGCCCCAATAGCGAGTTGCTGCCCAAACGGGGACTTATCGAACGATTCCAATTCCGCGGCCAGCGCACTCACAAGTGCACACTGAGCCGTGGGCTAAGCTATATGACCGATTTTCAAGTCGAAAAAATGAGCGCAAACCTCTATCGCCAAAGCCATCTGGATTTGCAGCGGTTTGCCCGCAATCGCGGGATGTTTATCACGTTCCCCGACTACGCCTGCGGCGGCCTTGAGCCGTTTAGTTATATCGACTTTGAAGCGCGTCGCTATGAATTGCATATTCACGCGTTCCACGCGTTTCCGGATCAGGTAACCATTATCAAAACGCAGTCACTGTTTGACTTGCATCAATAAAGTCGGATCAAATTACATTTACATCAGTAATCCGTAGGGTGAGCTCTGCCCGCGCAGTTATTGTCATTCCACTCCCGCAGGGTGCCCTGCCCATGTCTTTTTGCATGGGCAGGATTCATGGTTACATCAGTTCGCGCCGTTTGAGTTTGTATTCAATCATCGCCTCCCGTTTGGTGCGCGCCTTTTCGAGGAGTTTCTGGATCGTCTTGGCATCCTGAGCGGAAACCGCTTTTTTCATCGCGGCAAGTTGCCCTATCAGTCGGTCGATACCCTGGGCAATTATTTTGTGATTGGTCAGCACAATATCCATCCAGACATCCGACGGCCCCGATGCGATTCGCGAGGTATCGACAAAGCCTTTTCCAGCAAATCTCATATCTTCACCATCGCTGGCATTAACCAGTGCCGCCGCGGCGACGTGCGGCAGGTGGCTGATCAGTCCCAAAATCCGGTCATGTTTTGTCGGGTTTAGCGAAATCACATTACAGCCCAGCGCAGTCCAAAAATCCGTCAATACCTTCACAGCATTTTTATTGGTTTTTACGGTCTGTGTAACAATACACCGAGCCGAGGTCAGCAGGTCGTCGCGGGCAAATTCCACGCCCCGTTTTTCCGAGCCGGCAATCGGATGTGACCCGACAAAAAAGATCGATTTTGGCAGATTTTTGTCCGCCCAGCGGTGAACCAGCGACTTAGTGGAGCCGACATCAGTAACGATACATCCGGGCTTGAGAAAAGGGCGAATATCCTTAAAATAGCCCTCAAACGTCATAATAGGTGTGGCAAGAATTACAATATCAGCATTGGTAATGGCTTCTTCGAGGGTCTCAGCGATGCTGCTGGCGACGTTGAGTTGTCGGGATTTCCGCCGGGTTAAGTCGCGATGGCTATAGCCAACAATGGACACTTTCGGGAAAGCCCGCATACAAGCCATGGTTACGCTGGCACCCAAAAGCCCCATGCCGATGACGCTGACTTTTTGTAAATCCTTGCATTTTAACATGTTATATGGTATCCTATAAAATACGCTCAAAGTTCAAAAACTACCGCTAAAACAGTTGCAAGTCAATTTTTTTCTTCCCTTTTGGTTTGAATAATGTTATACTTTAACTCAAGTTTTATTTGAATACGGAGTCGTTAAGTCTTGAATTATTTCTGCTCATCTGTAAGGTGGTCAGATTTTTTTGTCCCTGTATTAAGGAACCAATCAGGTTATGCCTGCTGTAGAAACAAAACAAGCTGCTGCGGTCTATTTGCCGTTTGAAGATCAGGTTGCCAAACTCGACCGGCAAATCGAGGACTTGCGTAAACAGGATAATTCGCTGCAAGGGCCCAACGCCCCGCAGATTCGCCAGCTCCAAAAGGAGCAGACCAAGCTCCTCCAGGAGTTGTATGCGAATTTAACCCCCTGGCAGACGGTGCAGGTTTCCCGCCATCCGCAGCGTCCTTTGCTGACCGACTATATGAACCTGATGTTCAAAGATGTCCGTATTCTGCACGGCGACCGATGCTTTGGTGATGATAAGGCTATTGTTACGGCGCTGGGGCAGATTGGCCGCGAGAAAGTAATGATCATCGGCCAGAACAAAGGTCGCGATATTAAAGAAAAAATAGCCTGCAACTTCGGCTGTGCCAATCCCGAAGGTTACCGTAAGGCTCTGGCGAAAATGAAGCTGGCCGAAAAGTTCGGCTTGCCGATTGTTACGCTGATTGATACGCCCGGCGCCTATCCCGGCATCGGCGCCGAAGAACGCGGCCAGTCGCAGGCGATTGCGGTCAATTTGATGGAGATGTCGCGGCTGAAAGTCCCGATTGTCTGCATTGTCATTGGCGAAGGCGGTTCCGGCGGCGCATTGGGTATTGGCGTCGGCGACAAAATCGCGATGCTGCAATATGCCTATTATTCCGTGATTTCGCCGGAAGGCTGCGCTGCGATTTTGTGGCACGATGGCTCGAAGGCCCCCCAGGCGGCGGATGCTCTTAAGCTGACGGCCAAAGACCTCAAGGCTCTGAATTTAATTGACGCTGCCATCCCAGAACCTCTCGGCGGAGCCCATCGCAACATTCACGATACGGTGTATAATGTTGAGCAGTTTATCATTAAATCGCTCGCCGAACTCAAGCGGATTAAGCCGGATGTTCTGCTGGACAAACGCTATCAAAAGATTCGCTCATTCGGCCAAAATTGCGTGGAATTAGCAGCTCACAAATCCGCGCACCCGCACATCCCAAATCATCTGTCCGCCGAAGCCCAGCTTAGCCAAACCAAGCACCCCGTCGAAACAGTATCATAATAACCCGCAGGGGCAACCTGTGTGTTCGCCCAATGTAGCCGAAGCATCCTGCTTCGGATTCAAATCCGTCCCCATACGGCAATATGCCCAAATTGATTCGCAGCGACGAGGGGGGCTTGTTTGCTCGAAAGGCCCGTAGGATGGGATTTAGCCCATCAATTTTCTTGAGTCCCAAAAGGATGACATAAAATAGCCCGCGGTGGAAACCGCCGGAACACCGCTCCCCCCCAAGCCCTGAATGGGCGACACAAAAACGAATTTTTCAATCGCCCAATTTAACGTTTTAATTTCCGCATCATCATCCCGCCCAGCAACAGCAATACCATCGTCGCCGGCTCCGGAATACTCATCAGCGTTACTTCCCCCGTCGTATAAAGCTGACTTAAATCCCATTGATACCCCGCCCGCGACAACACCTGATCAAAGCCGTCCCCGCCGGCCAGCATCCCGTTCCAGTTAAATAAATCAAACGTTGTCCCCACCAGCGCCGCCGCATCCCCCCCGGCCGCAAAATCCAGATTCAAAATACCCCCCAAATCCAATGTATTCATCCACGAATCCATCGTGATCGTTGAACCCCATGTCGCATCCGCCAGAATAATATGCAGCATCGCATCGTCAGCCATCTGCATATTATTTAGAATGGTAATCCCGATGCCGCCATCATAATCCCGCACCTCTAATGTTTCTCCTGCTGTTAAATCCAGCCCCAGAATATCCCCATTCTCCCGAATTGTATTTCGAGTAATCGCACCCGACCAGTTTACATGCTTAGCTCCCCGGGCATCCGCTCTGCTAAAGTCGGAACCGATAAGTCGTGTTTTTCCAAACTCAGCAT
>CAZVXR010000373.1:0-21062 GCA_964630865.1 uncultured Pirellulales bacterium
TGATCTTGACAACTTCCACCGGCGTACCATCCGTCAGTTTATGCTGGCCGCTGACAATCAGCATCTGACCGGCCTGCAACCCGCTTTTGACTTCCATTTGATCGCCGCTCCAGATACCAACCTCGACCATTTTCCGCACAGCAATATTATTTTCCACCACAAACGCCAGATACGTTCCCATCCGGCGAATCAGGCTGTCAGCCGGCACAATCACCGCATCTTCGCACCGATCCAGCACAATACGAGCCGTAGCATACATCCCCGGACGCAGCAGATCGCCACCATCGGGGAGCTTTTCATTTTTCACGGACAACTCAATCGTAAATGTTCGTGTCTTGGGATTAACAGTCGAATAAATTTTCTCGACTTTTGTTGCAAACGTCTTTCCGGGCCAGGCGTCAACAAACAGATGTATCGAGTTTTTTTTCGTATCAATTGTCGATAAGTACTGCGTCGGCACATCCAGCAGAAACTTAAATTTCTCCATCGGAATAATCGACACAATTGGCGTAGCCGGACTTACCATATTACCTGTATCAATCATTTTCCGACCAATCACTCCGCTGATCGGCGACTTGAGAAACGCTTCATCCAAAATCACCTGGGCCTGCTTGAAGGCCGCTTCGGCTTCCGCCAACTGTGCCTTAACGCTTTCAGACGCAGCCTGCGCCACCGTCAGCATCGTTACTGCCATATCTTTCTGTTTTTCTGTTGCGGAACCCTCTTTGAAAAGATTTTCCATGCGGACTTTGTCTCGCTGCTTCTCTTCAAGGTCAGCCTGAACCTGTTTGAGTGCAGCCTCAGCCGTCCTGACGCCAGCCGCAGCACGCTCTACCTGGGCTTTTAAGTCCTGATGCTCAAGCACAGCGACCACCTGCCCCGCCTTGACCGGAGTATTTTCTTTCACCTCAGTCCCATCCTCCAGCGTCAATCGTTCCAGCCGCCCTGAAATTTTGGGACTTAGATACACCATTTCCATCGGCTCCAGTTCGCCGGTCAGCGTAATGCTCTGTTCGAGCGAGCCCTTGCCTACCGGCATCGTTACGACTGCGATAGACGGCAAGATTCCAGATTTTGCAGTGTTCGGAGCCGTTTTTTTCTTACACGAGGCGGACACAACCGCAATCAAGACAAGGCTTGCCGCTATGGCCAATAACACGACTTTTTTTTTCTTCAATGTCACTATAACTCTCCTTAATTTATGATTGTTCATTGGGGTCTTTTGTAACGATCTGAGACGGCTGCGGCTGATTCGGATCGGCAGGCATAGCCTGTAACCGGATGGCATGGATTGACCCTTCTAAGTCGCCCGGTCGTACGATCTCGGAGGCGCTTTGTTTCTGTCCTGCTTTAGGTCCCAGTATCCCCATTGCCAACTGCACATTCAACCGGGCCATCGTATGCTGATACAACGACTGGTAATACAGGCCGCTGGCTAAAGTCAGCGCCGCCCGAGCGTCATTAATTTCAACCTGAGTATTGACCCCCTCACGGAATCCCACTTCCGCAAGCCGCAAACCTTCGCCGGCACGACTTAAATTCAGTTTCTGGGAATCCACAAATTCCTCGGCGTCCTGAAGACTCAGCATCGCCTGCTGTACTTCCAGAAAAACTTTCTGTTCGACATTTTTTAACAGATACTGTTTCTGCCGATAACGAGCTTTCTCCTGCATAATCCGGCCTTCCCGTCCCAATCCCGAAAACAGCGGCCATTCGAGAACCACCCCTGTCGTCCAGAAATCGCCCCACTGGTCCAGCATCGCCGAATGCGGGTCAGGACGCGACCATCCCTGAGTAAACACACCGTTAATTTCCGGCCAGTATTCGCTTTTGGCCACAGTAACTGCCTCTTTCTGCAAACGCAGTTCATACTCAGAAAGGTATAAATCCGCCCGATTCTCATACGCAATCTTGACTGCTTCATCCAGATTCAGACTGGCCTTGGCATAGGCCAGAGTATCGGCCAAATCCAGTGATTCAGACTGGATAACCCCCATCGCCTTCAGCAATTTCGTCTTAAAGACACTAACACGGTTTTTTTGCTGGATCATTTCAGCGCGAAAATTCGACACACTGACTTCGGCCCGCAGTACATCGAACTCCGAAGCCATTCCCTGGCCGCGTTTGGCTTTAATATCCGCCAACTGTGATTCCGCCGAACGCACAGCGTCTTCATTAACCTTAAACAATTCCTGCGCCAATAGAGTATTGTAGTATGCCGAGGCCGTTTCATACAGCGTCATCTGGAGCTGTGCACGCACCTGTTCATCGCTGAGCAGTTCGTACAGTTTTGCCGCACGCAGCGCAGCTCCGATGGCGCCACCGCGATAGATCGGCTGTTTAACTTTTAACGCTGCCGAATAATTGTCCAGCTCGCCCATCGTAATACGCTGACCGCCTACCTCAAAACCACCGACTTCGTCGTTGCGGTTATAGCCTGCATTACCAGTAACGCTGGGCAAAACCGCCGAATAGGACTCAACAACCTTGCCCTTAGCGATTTCTCGCTGCTGTACAACCGCCATCAGCTCATTATTATTCAATATCGCCAGCTTCAGCGCATCCTGCATCGCCAGTTTGCCGGCAATCTGCGTCTTATTCTGCCGCTCGATACTCTGCGCTTTCGACCAATCAGTATAAGCCGTAGTCCGACTAAAACGCACATCCTCGTAAAACGTATCTTTATCCACACACCCGCCAAACAGCAGCATCATAAGCAATCCCGCCGCCGCCAGGATGAACAGCAATGTATCATTTTGTCTCGGTTCAACTCGTCTCATTGTATGCACTTTCATCTTTGCTGAATAGTATTTACCATGCCGCGTATGGCCGCAGCCCCAAACCCCACAATATGATCGATTAAATCATCAAACGTCAGTCCTTCGATCATATTGAGATAATGCTCCATAAATAAAAATGGATGCAAATGCAGCGATTCTATCGAGGAGAAAATCAATTGTGCCTGTTTTTTATTCATCTTTGGACTTAGACGCATTAAGAGAGGAACGACCTTATCCATAATCTGGACACGAAAATCCTCCGTTAGTTTTTCGCCGGCCAGCGAACTATTCAACACCTCCCGTACCATCAGCCGCATCACCTGACCGCGCTGCTGCTTTTCGTATGCCGAACGCAGCGGATAATAAACGATTTCCCGGATTAACTGTTCCAATGTCAGATTTGAACTGGCCGCAAGCTGATTCATCCGTTCGATTTGATTTTCCACAATATACTGCATTTGTCGGCGGAACATTTCAATGTACAGTTTATCCTTACCGCCGAAATAGTAATTAACCGCTGCGACATTGCAGTTGGCTCTGGCCGTCAAATCCCGTACAGATGTCCCATCATACCCTTTCTCACAGAACAAGATCTCGGCAGCATTCAGCAGCCTCACCTTTACGTTCTCGCAGCCAATTTCGAAAGTAGAAGATTCTTTTTTAATCATTTTTTGACTCCAGAAAGACAATTCAAAACAAATGTTTCAATCAAAAGAATAAAACAATTGTTTTGGATTGTCAACAAAAAATGTTGTTTTATTTATATATTAATAGATTATGTATAACTTGTATCTGTGCTGAGTCGTTACAATCGTTTATTTTATTTAAAAAACAAAAAAATTATCTGAAAAAAATGAACATTTAACAAAGTTTCATGGCTTTTGCTGTCGAAAAACAGGAGTGTTTCGGTGTTGTTTTCAATAAAATTTGTAACCAATTTCAACAGAATGACGTATAATTATAAAATCGTATTAGAATTCACCGAGTGAAACGACAGCCATTAGACAAACAAAGGTTACAAAACAAGGAGAGATGACTATGAAACTCTCGACAATCAGAATGACCTTTGTAACGGCAATGACCCTTGCTGTGATTGCCGTTGCAGGCTGCGAGACAAAAGCCGCCAGTGAACGCAACGCACAACAGCGATGGCAAAAAACACTTGAACAGGCCAAATTGAATTACGCCCAGCAATATCTTGAGCAAGGCCGGTACGGCCAGGCAGAAGCTATTCTTGAGCCCATGGCCTCCGACGGGAATGATCTTCGTGTTGGGGCGCTTCTAAACGAGATTGAACATCGCCGTTCTCAGTACGCCAGCGCATTGGAATCGTCAGATCATTGATCACCGTTATCAGGATAAGTCTTGATTCACAGGACTGCTAATCAAAGACTTTTTCGTCTTCCGAGAAGCTTTCTTGGATTGATTTTTCCTCTGCGTTTTCCGGTTTTGGGTCGAGTTGTCCTTTACAATAGAATGTTACCGTCATCGTCCCCCAGTTCCGCTGGTCAATTTGTGTCAAATCCTCATAAGATGATTGAATAACCGCTCGTTCGTGCGTGCGAAGAATCGCCAATCCGCCGGGACGCATCTGTTCGCTAAGCAGTACCATCAACTTGCCGACTTGCGACGTCGGCCCGCATTCGTTGCTCATCATGTAGGGCGGATCAACAAATACCAGGTCATACAACCCGTATTCCGGCGTCGGAGGCGCCCCGATACGGAAGATATTGCCGCTGACAGCTTTGGACTGATCGACAAAATCCGTCTTTTCGATATTGCGTTTTAGAATCTCAACGACCCGCCGGTCTTTATCGACAAAAGTAACCCACTTCGCCCCCCTGCTGAGAGCCTCAAGCCCCATCGAACCGGTACCGCAGAATAAATCCGCAACAATACGGTTTTCCAGATAGCCCTTGGTATAAAGAATGTTGAATACCGACTCCTTGACCCGGTCAGTTATCGGCCGGGTATCCCGCCCTTCCGGGCTAAACAGCCGCATCCCGCGTTTTGAACCTGCTATAATTCGCATTTAGCTTCCTGCCATGAACCCTTTAATGCCGGTAAAGATAATTTGTGCCGCCAGCGCCGTCAGCATCAGCGCGGTAACCTTGACAATCATCGACAGTATTTTATGCCCAAGCCATTGCTCGATGCGTTCGGCCAGCAAAACAAAAATCGCCACCGTCAGCCCACCTGCCAGCACCGCTAAAAACGTAGTTATGCCTTCGACAAACCCCTGCACGGCCGTTCCATAGACCAATAGAGCGCCAATGGTTCCCGGCCCGACAATAATTGGGATTGCCAGTGGGACAATCGAAAAATCGTCATCCGGGTCAACCTGTTTATGATTTGCAGGACCGATACCCAGGACGCGTATAATCGAGGTCAGGAATAAAACGCTTCCGGTACCGATCTGAAATGCAGGCAGAGTAATACCCAAGATTGAAAACAACGGCTTGCCAAAAAAGAAAAATACGCAAATCAACACCAATATCGCCGCCGAAGTGCGTAATGCCGCTTTTCGCCGCTGCATGGAATCCATGCCCTCGGACATCATCAAAAATATCGATACTGCGAAAAAAGGCGCCAGCAAAAAGAGTATTTGGATATAAATATGAAAAAATGTCCTGATTTGCTCGAATGATACATCCACAGTTAATTCCTATTCAGATATTCGCGAATGACTTTGGCTCGCAGCGTATCACGCTGATCGGCGTCAAGCATTTTTCCGGCACGAATTTGCAGGTGGGCCGGCTGAGTAAGCAAAAACAATTCATTGACTCTCGTAAGCGACAATTCAGGAATGCGGCCGAGATTAACGCCAAGACGCACACTGCTGAGCAGATACAGAGCCTCCTGCGAACTGATCAAACAGGCATTTTTCAGCACACCCATCGCACGTTGAATTTTATCGTCAAGAGCGTGCGGTTTTTGATCCAGCATGGTACGGCGAGCTGCCTTCTCGTATTCCACGATTCGCGGCACAATGTTTTCAGCCAAATCCCGCACAACATCCTGCTCGCACACGCCAAGGGTAACCTGATTGGACAACTGAAACAGATCGCCAATGGCGTCCGTCCCCTCGCCAAACAGGCCGCGAACTGTCAGGTCGGCATCTTTGGCGGCAGTGAGAAATTTTTCGATCTGCCCGGTCAGTTTCATCGCTGGCAAATGCAGCATCACGGAAATACGAATACCCGTACCGAGATTGGTCGGGCAGGCAGTCAGATAGCCCAGACGCGGATGGAATGCGTATTCGAGCTTTCGCTCGATCATATCGTCAATCCGGCTAATCTGCTGCCAGCACTTATCGAGATTAAACCCCGACGCATACACTTGCATCCGGAGATGGTCTTCTTCGTTGATCATCGCGGTAAAATCCTCGCCGAAAGCAATCACAACACCGCGAGGACCTTTGCCGGCGACATGCTGCCGACTGATCAGATGCCGCTCCATCAGCAATTGACGTTCGATATTGGCCGCGCGATCCACATCGATAAAGCTCACTGCCCCGCCCAAATCAATCGCCAAAATGGCTTCATGCAATTTATCAAGAATTTCCTGCTGACGCTGCGGAGTCAAACAAGACAGAAATTCATATCCCGCCAGATTCCGCGCCAAACGAACCCGGGAGGAAACAACAATTTCCCAGCCCGGGCCTTCGGCTCCAAACCACGAACTGGATTGATTGGCAAGCTGTACAGGTTTCATTGCAATTGCCTGATCTGATCACGCAGTTTCGCGGCGGCTTCATAATCTTCTTTTTTGACGGCCTGCTCCAATTGCCGGCGGAAATTCAGCATCGCAACGTCATTTTTTTGCTGCTGACCGGCATGCGATGGAACTTTGCCGCAATGCTGCGACCGCCCCGAATGCGTTCGCTCAATCAACGGCATCAGTTCCTGCTGAAAATGCTCATAATCCTGCGGACATCCCAGCAGACTGGTATCGCTGAACCGCTGCAATGTCATTCCACAAACCGGACACGCCTTATTCACATCGGCAAAAGAAGACGGCTTACCAGATGTATCCGAGGCGGCCTTGGCCGCTGCAAGCAAATTGCTCAGCAATTCATTGAGCGGAACCTGAGTCTGCGCCCCGAGTCCTTGCTGCTGGGCGCATCGCTGACAAAGATGGGTTTCGTTTCGCTGACCCTGCAAAATCTCAGTCAGATGAATCGTCGCGGTGCTTTCTTTACATATTTGACAAAGCATATCTTTAATATCGCAGAAGCGATTCCTTATCGATAAATAGTTCCATTTCAAGACATCCCAACACCTTCATTTTCGGCTGAATTTGGAGTCGTCTCAACCTCAATCTATGGCTCATATCGTACCCGGCACCCCGGAGACTCAAGAACCTCAACCCAGCAAAGCTGTATCGGAGGCATTATCAGCATCGCCAGACGGTCATAGACGTATCGGGCAAGATTTTCAGCCGACGCATTGACCCTACCGAATGCTTCACATTCTTCTAATTTTGTATCGGCAAACGGTCCGAGAATCTGGCTTAAAAACTGCTGCAACCTGCAAAAATCGAATGCCAGACCCGCCGAGTCCAGTTTCTCAGACGCCACTGCAGCGGTAACTTTCCATAAATGCCCATGCAGGGGCTCCTGAAAGCCATCCGGCATCACAACCTGATGCTCGGCGAAAAACTCGGATTCGACCATCACTGTATACATACGCCCTATTGTACCTACCCGACAAAGAAAAAACAAGTATGTCCAAAAACCTGATAATGCTGTTGGATGAGAAGCCTAAAAATCATGTATGATTTTATGCTGAGCGGTGTCGCTAAGAACAACTGAAAAAGAAAATATATGATCACATAGGAGAAACTGACCGATACCGATACGTCAGCAAAGCATAGACTAACTTTGCTGCCAGAAAGTCGCTACCCCAGTGCTGGGGGCGTGGGCATAATTCAACCACATCAAATCCGACCACATTGCGCGACCGAAAGACCCTTTTCATCAGGGCGGTTACATCATACCAGTTCATCCCGCCCGGTTCGGGCGTTCCGGTTGCAGGCAGCACAGATGGGTCAAACACATCGAGATCGATCGTAATATAGACATTGTCCGTCAGCATCCCAATACACTTATCGATCCACCCACGTCCCTGCCGATCACAAATATCATCTGCGAAAAACACACGGGATTTGTCCATGTTTTTCTTTTCGCCGACATCCATGCTGCGGATGCCAACCTGAACAATCGGACATAATTCTTTGGCGCGAGCCATCACACAAGCGTGATTATTTGGGCTACCTTCGTATTCATCCCGCAAATCGGAGTGTGCGTCAAGCTGCAAAATCGTCAAATCTGTGTATTTGGCGGCCATCGCCTCAAATGCCCCGATGCTCACGGAATGTTCGCCGCCGAGCAGTATGGGGAATTTGCCCTCATTGAGCCAGCCGGTAATCCGCTTGCGCACAGCGGCGGACATCGCTTCCGGCGAGGCGTTTTCGACGATAGGGTCATCCGTGTAAATACCCTCGGTGAAAACCTCCGAGTCCGTTTGTGTATCGTAAAACTCCAGATTGGGCGATGCCCGCAAAATGGCCTCTGGCCCCTGATCGGAGCCTTTTATATAGGTACTGGTACCGTCGTACGGAACCGGCACAATGACCGCCTTAGATGTGCTGCGGTCGGTATATTCTGGCGCAAAATCGCCAAATTCAAGGCGCTTAGAATGCTTCATATTGTGCAAGTTTTTTTGCCTTATTCAAACACAAAGACCGAAAGAGCGACCGATGTCGTCCAAAGTCCCTTGCGGCCCTTGGCAACCTGCGTGATATTACTGGTTTTAATAAATAACCCGCTGGCTTTGTACGCCTGTTCTTTTTCCGACCAGGCCTTGTTCGGATCAACTTCCAATCCCAGCGTCGTACCCAGCATTCCGGCGGCAAGGTCTTCGGACATGTCCTCCGCTTCCTGCTTATTCATTCCGTGACCGTGTACTTCGCTTAGATACCCCCAGTTATTGCGGTCGCGCGGCACAGCAATCCCTACTGACGACGCAATCAACCGACCATGCTCATTGGTATCGGTGCGAGCCATCACACAAAAGGTAATCGCTCCGGGACGCAGGTATTTCAGCCCGTCTGACTTGGAAATCACTTTGCATTTGGGCGGCAGAATCGACGATACTGACACCAGGTTCTGCTGAGCCACACCAGCCTGACGCAATGCATCCTCAAAGGACTTGAGCTGATAAATACTGCGCCCAACGCCTTTGGTTAGAAACATCCGTGTCGGAACCATACTCCGCATAAATCCCTGTTCTATATTTGTCTTTTTCACTACACGACCCTTTCGTCATTAAAAAAATGAGGGCTGATTTTACTGTTCAGACCGAATTTGGCAATAAAAATCCCATAAATTACGGGGGTGTCAAGTTATTTTTTGTTTTTTTACCCAATTTTACTCATCAATGCCCCCTCAGCAAGAGCAACAGGTCCAGAATAAACAATAAAACGATTGTTGTTTCCAGAATCATCATCCAGAAGTTATTTCGCTCCTGCTGCAGCAAACCATACAAATCACCCAGCATACGGAGTTTTTCGGACACAATTTTGTGCCATTCCGGCAGATGAAAACACTCAAAAAGCCGCCCATATACCCTCGCTAAGTGCCAATCGCCAAAAAACTTCGTAATATTGGTCAATTCGTCATTGACGCGGGTCAAATCAACGCGAATTTCCCTCAGTCGCCCACGGGCTTTCTTTTTCAGCCAACCGGTACCGCTTTTGACATGCAAATACGCTCCTTGAAGCGATTCATCCAGAATCCGGTCGTACGCGCTCAATTCGGCAAGCTGGACATTGGCCAGCTCAATTACATGCAGCACATCATCAAGGCTTTCCCCATCGTCAATAATCAGCGCCGCATCCCAGTCTACAACGACAAGGTCCCTGTCGTAATAACTGACATAACGGCTAACTGTATCTTCCGCCTCTTGATTCGACAGAATTTCCGGATTTGCCTCCTCAGCCAACAACGCTGCAACCCGCCTTTTGTTGGCTTTAAGCCATTGCTCAGAAGTTTGTCCACTGGGCAATCGACTGAGGCAAAACACCGTATAGGCTTCAGATTGAGTGATATTGTAGGTCGGATTTATACAGTAATCCCTCAACTCCGACATGATCGCTTCTACTTTTTGGCGAACTTTGGATTCCAGCCTTGTCCCATCATCAAAAACAAGATCGTGATAGGTTACCAATTCCGCCAGAGTCTGCCTTTCAAAGAAAAGTGAAATCTCGATACTGACCGCCCCAATCTCAAAAACCTTAACTTCCCATTGCAGCTGAGCGGCTTTTCCTGCCAGAAAAACCGTTTCATCGGCAAGGCGGGCAAATTTAGGACGGTAGAAGAAATAGTATTTTGGATTGCGTTTGCTGGGACCGATTGCATACTCACGCAAAGGGCAGGACAAAAGCTGCTCTACACCATCTAAGCTAAGCTCATAAGCAATATCCAGAGCGTAAATATACACCGCTCTGCCGGAAAAACGTTCCTGGCCTTGAAAAGAATTGTCCTTTTCCACCGCCGTAATATCCTCAAATTAGTTATAAAAATAACAACTCCAATCGGACATAGTATGCCTTTTTTGAAAGCTAATCATACCAATAATCCCATTATAATCAAAATAAATCTGAAATTCTGCATTGGAGCAAAATTTTTTTATTTTGTTCTGAAAAGGTTGTTGCCAATTGCCAAGAAACTCCTATAATTCCCCCTTTTTGGGACGGTTCCGTTAGCGCGATCACCGAAATTAACAGATGGCCAAAATGAGCGATTTCGTCCGGCACAGAAACAAATTGCTATTTTAATTCGTATAGGGAAATCGGTAAAAATTATGGTAAAGAAAAAAGATTATGGCAAGTTTACCGCTAAGCAGCTGGCGAAATTCCGCGATTTGCTGCTCGAAAAGCGCAAAGAGTTGTTCGGCGACGTCGAGTGTATGGAGGAAAGTATTTTCCAAAGCGGAGGCGATCTATCCAATATGCCGGTTCACATGGCCGACGTAGGCAGCGACAATTTTGAACAGGAGTTCAGTCTTGGTCTGATGGCTGAAGGCAAGAAAGTCCTGACTGAAATCGATCTGGCTTTGCATCGCATCGATGACGGCACTTTCGGTATTTGCGAAGGACTTGGTGTGCCGATTGAGATGCCGCGGCTGGAGGCGATCCCCTGGACGCGGTTTAGTCTCGAACATGCCAAATTGATGGAAAAAGGACGTTCCTTAAACAACTATCGCAATCGGCCGCTGGATATTGACCGCAATGACGACAGCGTCAGCGGCGATACCGACGAAGAAATCGATGCCGAAGAATTGCCGGATGAAACAATTGATATCGATGAAGAGGGGGCAGATATTCCTGTCGTCGACCCCGATACGTTTGAAGAAGAAGATATTGCCGAAGACGAACCGAAGGACTGAACCAATAGCGGCTACAGCCTAAAAACTGGAGTCGTTTTTCATAAATCCTCGTCCAGCAGGTGGCCGAAGCGGACTTTTTTGGTGTTAAGATACCTTTCGTTGTGTTTGCTGGGTTTGGAACGCAGCGGAATCTGTTCGACAATTTTAATCCCATAGACTTCCAGGCGGTCCACTTTCTTTGGGTTGTTGGTCAAAATGCGAATGTTGCGTAATCCCAAATCCCGGCAAATCTGCGCCCCAATACCGTAATCTCGCTTATCCGGCGCAAAGCCCAGTTGGACATTAGCGTCGTAAGTATCGGCTCCTTCTTCCTGCAACTTATACGCCCGCAGCTTGTTGGCAAGCCCGATACCTCGCCCTTCCTGACGCAGATAAATCAGGGCGCCTATGCCTTCCTGCTCAATCATCTTCATCGCATCTATCAGTTGGATGCCGCACTCGCACCGCTGGGAATGAAATAGATCACCGGTCAGACATTCGGAATGAACCCGCACCAAAACCGGCTCGTCGGTGGCTATCGGATTGCCGCTTTCGTCCAGCTTGCCAATATTGCCTTTGCATAAAGCCAGATGCGGCTCAATTGTGCCGGGGCTTTCGTAGCCAATCAGCCTAAAAATTCCATAGTCCGTGGGCAAATTGATATCCTGTATCCGCTGGACAATCCGCTCCCGCTGGAGGCGGTATTCGACCAGCTTGGCGATGGAGGTTATTTTCAGTTTATGTTTTTCACAATACTTTAAAAGCTCCGGCACCCGGGACATCGTACCGTCATTGTTCATAATCTCACAAATCACCCCGACCGGCTCTAACCCCGCAAGCCGCATCAAATCCACCGACCCTTCGGTCTGGCCGACGCGTGTCAGTACCCCGCCGTCGCGGGAGCGTAATGGAAAAATATGCCCGGGGCGAACCAACTCGCGAGGTCTTAGGTCTGGCTTGGCCAGCAAGTTGATTGTTCTGGCCCTGTCAAATGCGCTGATGCCGGTTGAAATCCCTTCCCGGGCATCCACGGTAACAGTAAATGCCGTACCCAGTGCGGCGGTATTATCCTGCGTCTGGGCATGCAACCCCAGCCGGTCACAACGCTCGCCGGGCATCGGGACACAAATCATCCCCCGCCCTTCCTTGGCCATAAAATTTACCATCTCCGGAGTAGCCTTTTCGGCGGCACAGACCAGATCGCCCTCATTTTCGCGATCCTCGTCATCTACCAAGACAATCATCCGTCCCAGCCGCAAATCCTCAAGTATCCCCGGTATTTCACTAAAAGCCGTCATTGTTTTCCCGTCTTTGAAGTACTGTTTTGTCGGTTTTGTCGTTCGATCTGGTCAATATACCGCATACCATGGTAAATGTAAATCACAACTGCCACTGCAGCCATGATGCCAGCCAGCCACCAACTCATCTTAACCCACATTTTCCAGTACGGTATCAGCCGACTCATTTCCGGGGCAATCAGCGTCGAAGCCACCATAACCAACTGAAGAAACGTCGCCAGTTTCCCCGCCCAGACAGGTACAACCCGCGGATGTCCGGTCAGAAGATAGACCGTCATAAACCCCAGTGACACCAGCACATCCTTGCCCAGAATTAAGACCACCGGCTCAAGCGGCATCCGAAATCCAGGCACCGCCGTCTTTGCCGTCGCCAGCAAAATACATGCACAAGTCATCAGCAGCTTGTCGGCCATCGGGTCAAGAAATGTCCCAAGGCGCGTAACCTTCTTCTGCACCCGCGCCACATAGCCGTCAACCGCATCGCTGACCGCCATAATTACAAAAATCCCCACTGCGATATAGCGTGCCTTCGACCCAATCTTCGGATCGCTCGCTTCGAGCATACACAGCACAAAAGGAATAATCAGCACAATTCGAAGAAAGGTAATTTGATTGGCGAGTGTCAATTGCATCATAAAACCGCAAGGCTCCATTTTAGCTAAATTGCTGCGCCACCATCAACTTGGATAACCTGCCCCGTAACATAGTCGTTATTCAGCAAGTATAAAACCGTATCGACAATTTCCTCTGGTTTGGCAAATCGCCCCAGTGGAATGCGGGCAAGCTGCTTTTGCGTACCCGGATGCTCCGGCGGCTGGGGCCAAGTTACAATCCCCGGAGCAATGGCATTAACTGTGATTTGGGGAGCAAGCTCCTTAGCCAGCACTTTAGTCAATCCGATCAGCCCTGCCTTGGACATGCAATACTCCGCATAGCCTGCCCAGGGATGCATCCCGCCGACGTCGGCGATATTGATAATTTTCGCACACCCGTTTTCATTTTTCTGATGGTTCTCCGCCTTGAGCAGCTTAACAAAGCCCTGCGACAACAAAAGTGGAGCAATCAAATTCGTATCCAGAATATCCCGAGCCGTTTGCGGCGTAATATCCGCCAGATTTCGCCTGCCAAACATCGCAGCAGAATTGACCAGCATACGCAGCGCCCCGAACGTACGGGCCTTTTCAAACAAAGCCTCAATCTCCTGCGGCTGCCGCAAATCCGCCTGCAGGAGCATCGCCTTTCGACCCAGACGCACCACCTCGCCCGCCAGTTGCCCCGCCGCATCGGCATGGCTGTGATAATGACAGATACAATCCGCCCCGGCACGAGCCATCGCCAGCGTAATCGCTTTCCCGAGCGTCCCAGTTGAACCGGTTATCAAACAACATCTATTGGTCAATTCCATAACAATCCCTTGATTTCACAATGCTCAACCCATTCCCAATCCCGACATTGTAAAAAATATAGGATAATTGTCTAATAAAATCGCCCCAGCTTACAGGACATATTTCATCCACATCCTGCGACCCAAAAAAAGATTGGCTTCGCCCTGACTCTCGCAGTACCCTCCAGGAGAGCACCATCCTTCAAAACGATGTGGATAACGTACTGGAATTAGACAATCATCGCAACTGTAGAGCAGAATTGCGCAGCGGACGATGCAGTAAACGGCCAAGACCCTTTGCCCTAAATATATTTTGCCGTCTGGGGAATAATTTAGAAAGAAATAATTGGATTAAACTCCACAGTGGTGGTATGGTGTTGCCCCGTTAGCCCCCTGCCGATATGCAGTTATAATTTCCTTGATCCATCCGCAGGGTGGTCTTTTTTATATTTTATACTCAAACGAATAAAAGGATAAACAATGCCTCCGCAGTATGTGTTTGAAATGAGCCATGTAAGCCGAAGCTATGGCGATAAAGAAGTTCTCCGCGACATCTCGCTGTCGTTTTACTATGGCGCCAAAATCGGCGTGGTCGGCGAAAACGGATCCGGCAAAAGTACGCTGCTGAAAATCATGGCCGGTATCGACAAGGATTTTCATGGGGAAGCGAAGCTGACGCCGCGGATGACTCTGCGTTATGTCGCCCAGGAACCGCAGCTTGACATGGACAAAACCGTCCGCGATCATCTGAAGATGGCAATTAAGCCGACGCTGGATATGGTTGACCGCTTCAATGTCATTTCCGAACGGCTCGGCGACCCTCAGCCCAATGATGATATGGACAAATTACTGGAAGACCTGGGGACGCTTCAGGATAAGATCGACGCCTGTGACGGCTGGGAAACCGACCGGCTGATGGATATTGTCTCCGATGCGATGGTGCTGCCGCCGGATGATGCCCCGATCAGTCGGCTTTCCGGCGGAGAACGCCGGCGCGTAGCCCTGTGTATGGCGCTGTTGGAAAAGCCGGATATGCTCCTGCTGGATGAGCCGACCAACCATTTGGACGCAGAAACGGTACAGTGGCTGGAAACGGCGCTCCGCGAATATCCCGGCACGGTCATTATCGTTACCCACGACCGTTACTTCCTCGATAATATCACCAAGTGGATTCTCGAACTGGAAAACAGCCGCGGCCTGCCGTTTGAGGGCAATTACTCCTCGTGGCTTAAGCAGAAATCGGAAATGCTGCGCATCGCCGAGAAAAAAGAATCTCAGCGACAGAAAACCCTGACCCGAGAACTGGAATGGATCAATACCTCCGCCAGGGCGCGTAACCAGAAAAACCAGGCGCGTATTAACGCTTACGAACAACTGGTCAGCTCATCCACAACAGATGACCGTGGCGACGTCTTGATACAAATCCCCTCCGGCCAGCGGCTCGGCGACAAAGTGCTGTCGTTTAAGTCAGTCTGCAAAGGATACAACGGCAATACACTGATTGACGACTGCTCGTTTGAATTACCGAAAAACGCGATTGTTGGCGTCATCGGCCCCAACGGTATCGGCAAAACAACACTGTTTCGAATGATCACCGGACAGGAAAAGCCTGATTTGGGCACGGTCGAACTCGGCTCGACAGTCTCCATCGGATATGTTGACCAGCACCGCGACGCACTCGGCGACGACAAATCCATATTTGAAGAAATCACCGGCGGCAAAGACACCATCGAGGTCGGCGGCGTGACCCTGGCATCTCGCGCGTACGTCGCCCGGTTTAATTTCCGCGGAGCCCAGCAGCAAAAGAAAGTCTCCCAATGCTCCGGCGGCGAACGAAACCGCATCCATCTGGCAAAAATGCTTCGTACTGGCGGCAACCTGCTGCTCCTGGACGAACCAACCAACGATCTGGACGTCAATACCATGCGTGTTTTGGAACAGGCCATTATCGACTTTCAAGGCTGCGCGATGGTCATCAGCCACGACCGGTTCTTTTTAGACCGAATCTGCACCCATCTGCTGGTCTTTGAAGGCAACGGTAAAACCCAATGGTTTCTGGGCAATTTTGCGGCCTACGAGGAAAAAGTCCAGACCGAAAACCCCGACCGCGTAGCCCACCGCCGCAACAAGTACAAACAGCTTAAATTGCGATAGATTACGGCTAAAATCCCTTAGGAATTGCCAATTATTTGCTTTTGACAAGTCGCCAATTTTCGAGTACATTTGCTCGATTATGGACACGGCGAAATTGCGGGTTTAGCATCGCCATAAGAGTTTTGTAACCTATTGCAGAAAAAGGAATTATGGACGAGACAAATCAGGAGCAGCAAACGCAGCCCCCCTTGGAGCGGGTAGAGCCTATTCAGATTGTCGATGAGATGAAGACATCCTATCTGAATTACGCGATGAGCGTATTGGTATCGCGTGCTCTGCCGGATGTTCGGGACGGACTAAAACCCTCGCAGCGGCGTATTTTGGTGGCCATGAACGACTTGGGTTTAGGCCCCCGCAGCAAGCATCGAAAATGCGCCAAGATCGTCGGCGACACCGGCGGTAACTACCACCCTCACGGGGATCAGGCAACGTATGGTACTCTGGTACGCCTTGGGCAGGAATGGAATATGCGGACGATGCTCGTTGACCCACAGGGTAACTTCGGCAGCGTCGATAATGACCCGCCCGCGGCGATGCGCTACACCGAAGCCCGAATGACCGCTGCAGCCGTCGATATGCTGGAAGATTTGAAACTCGATACGGTTGACTTTGTCCCCAACTATGATGAGACACGCACCGAGCCTACGGTATTGCCGGGCAAGTTTCCAAACCTGCTGGTCAATGGCGCCAGCGGTATCGCGGTGGGTATGGCAACCAATTTGCCGCCGCACAATGTCGGCGAGGTCTGCGACGCCCTGCTGCTGATTATTGACGACCCCAATTGCGGGTTTAAGGATATTATGGAAAAGCTGCCGGGGCCGGATTTCCCGACCGGCGGCATTATCTGCGGACGCAAGGGCATCGTCGATGCATATGTCAACGGCCGGGGGCATTTGCGGGTTCGCTGCAAAGCTCACGTCGAAACACCGAAAAAGGGCCGCGAAAATATCATCATCACCGAAATCCCGTATATGACGGTTAAGTCCGCGATTGTCTCAAAGATTGCCGACTGCGTTCATGACGGCAGCATCGAAGAAATTTCCGATGTCCGCGACGAATCCGACCGTCACGGGATGCGTATCGTCGTCGAGTTGAAAAAAGACGCCGACTATCAGGTCGTGATCAATAAGCTGTATCGGTTTACGCAATTGCAAACCACGTTTGCGGCGCAGAATATCGCGCTGGTCAACAATCGCCCTGAAACGCTCAATATCCGGCAGATGCTGCAATACTACGTTGACCACCGCATTATCGTCATTCAGCGGCGGACGAAATTCCAACTCAAGAAATTCCGCCAGCGGGCGCATATTTTGGAAGGCCTGATTTTAGCCGTTAGTGATATTGATGAGATTATCGACCTGATTAAAGCATCGCCCGATGCCCCGACCGCCAAAGAACGGCTGATGAAAAAACAGCTGCGTCTGGCCGAAAGCGACACACTCAGGCGAATCCTGCCGGAGTCTTTCCTGGCCGAAAAAATCAAGTCCGACCAGTTCCTGACTTCCCAGCAAACGGACGCGATTTTGACGATGCAGCTCCAGCGGCTGACGGGACTGGAAATCGAAAAGCTGGCCAAGGAATTCGCTGAAATTTCCAAAGAAATCACTGAACACGAAGCCCTGCTGGCCAGCCGCAAAATGCAGTTGGATATCATCAAAGCCGACCTTCAGGAGATTAAAAAGAAATTTGCCACGCCACGGCGGACGGAATTGGCGGGCGAAGAAGCCGAAGATATCAACATGGAAGACCTCATTGCCGACGAGGAAACCATTGTTACCGTTTCGCACACCGGCTACATCAAGCGTACCCCGATGGACACCTACAAAAAACAGGGACGCGGCGGCAAGGGCGTCATCGGCTCGGATACCAAAGAAGGCGACTTCCTCGAACATCTGTTTGTCGCTTCGACGCACGATTATCTGATGTTCTTTACCAGCAAGGGTATTTGCCATTGGCTGAAGGTCTATAATCTGCCGGAACTTTCACGTCAGAGCAAGGGACGCAATATCGTCAACCTGATTCAGATCGCCCCCGATGAAAAGGTTACTTCAATTCTGGCGGTACGCGAATTTGACGACCAGCGGCAATTGATTATGGCCACCAAGCTCGGCACTGTCAAAAAGACCGTCCTGTCGGCGTATGGCAATCCGCGCAGCAATGGACTAATCGCAATCAAACTCGAAGACGGCGACCAGCTTATCGGCGTAGCCATTACCAGCGGCAAAGACGAGGTCATTCTCGGAACCGCCGATGGAATGGCGATTCGATTCAACGAAGAGCAAGCCCGCTCGATGGGTCGCGTCAGTATCGGCGTTATTGGCATCAAGCTCCGCGAAGGCGACGAAGTCGTCGGGATGGTCATCGCCGAGCCGGAAGCATCGCTGCTGACAGTCTGCGAAAACGGCTTTGGCAAACGCACCGGCCTGGACGATTACCGCCCGCAGAATCGCGGCGGAGTGGGACTAATCAACATCAAGACTACTGACCGCAACGGCCGCGTTGTAGCGATCAAAGCTGTCCACGACAATGACGAACTGATGCTGATTACCGCCAGCGGGATGATTATCCGTACCGGCTTAGAGCAGTTGCGTGAAATCGGGCGCAACACCGCCGGCGTACGGATGATTCGAATGGATGAAGGCGATAAATTAGTCGCCGCCGAACGCCTGATTATTGAAGAAGACGCCGAGGAGAAAAGCGAGTAGCTGATCACCTGTAAGTTGGGCTGTGCCCACACGGAAACGATGTCCGCAAAAAAAACACAACTTAACGAGACTGGCTCGCAGACGTTCAAGGCTCTGTATATTATCGCCGGCGACGATACCTACCTCGTCCGTCGGGAAACCGAGAAGCTGCTCAATCAGCTCCTTTCTCCGGAAGAACGGGATATGGCGCTCTATCAGCCGCAAGCGGATAAAGCCGAAGGCCCGGAAGTATTGGATGAATTGCGGACCGTGCCGTTTTTGGCAAGTCGGCGGGTTGTGCTGATTAAAGACGCCGAGCCATTTGTCGAAGCCTACGCCGAACTGCTGGAAAAATACCTCGACCATCCAAGCCCAACAGGCGTAATGATTCTTTCGGTTTCCTCGTGGGATAAACGCCGCAAAATCGCCAAAAAAGTTGCCGCCGGCGGTGTCGCCGAACTGATTGATGCTGGCGAAATTAAACCGTGGGAGATGGCAGGATTTGCCGGCTCGTGTGCTCAGGAAAAAGGCGTTCGCCTCGGTCCCGGGGCGGCTGAACTCATCATCGAATTGGTCGGCAACGACCCCGGGCGGGTCGCGGCGGAAATCGACAAGCTGATTATGTTCAAACACCCGGCCAAGACTATCGCTATGGACGATGTAGAGGAACTTATTGGCGCCAACCGCGTCTTTGACGCATTCGAGGTCATCGAAACCTTGTCCGGCAACGATAAAGCCAAAGCCTTCGACCGCCTCCGCCGGATGTTTCAGGGCGACAGGGACGCAATTTATTCGGCCATCGGAGCATTCGGATTCCACTTCCGCAGGATGTTCCGCTGCAAAGCGCTCATTGAAAAAGGCGAACCGCAAAACACCGCTGCCCTCAAAGCCGGCGTTAAGCATCCTTCAATGCAGGGCAAATTTCTCAATCAGCTTAAACGCTACACCCTCAACGAACTTGGACAATACCTGGCCGAATTAGGCTATATGGACTACCAGTCCAAAACCGGCCAGGGCGACATCCCCTCCAACCTCGAAAAATTTTTCCTTAAACTGATGAAAGCGTAAGCTTTCCGGCATGTCGGGCGTGCAATTAATCGGATCAGAAACAGGACAAAGAAGACCCGACTCGCTGGCAGCTATTGTGATTTGACCTTCACGATCCTCGAATTTTCACTATAAACACCTTTAACCCCACCCTTGAAGGTGCAACCCAATGTCAAAAGAAGTTGGGAATCGGAATTCATATCCTAATTTTGCCACTTCAGCTTAGCCGGGGAGGATTTTGAGAAGGTCGGCATTGTTGGGGTATTTTCGCAAGGCTGTAGTTAGCGTATTGACTGCATCAGCGGGTTTGCAATTATACAGGCCCTTACGAAGATTGGCTATCTTTTTGCTGTTGGCAGCACCCCAGAGCTGCTCATCCATACGGGTACCAGAGGCGGGGATATCAATAGCGGGGAAAATACGCTGTTCGGCCAGTGCGCGGGACAGGATGATTTCGCTGTTGCCGGTGCTTTTGAATTCTTCGAAGATAAGCTGGTCCATCCGTGAGCCGGTATCGACCAGCGCGGTGGCGATAATAGTAACCGAGCCGCCATTTTCAATCTTTCGGGCCATACCGAGAAACCGGCGAGGAATTTCCAGCACGCCGGCTTCAAGCCCGCCGGACATGGTGCGGCCCGTACCGGAGCCTTTGCGGTTAAATGCACGACCCATGCGGGTAATGGAATCGACCAGAACGACAATATCCCGGCCGCATTCAAGCTGGATTTTGATATAGGCCAACAGAATCTCGGCCAGTTCGATATGTTCTTCTATGGATTGGTCGATGGAGGACGCCACAACGGTCGCGCCTTCGACGCCGCGTTTGAAATAGGTTACTTCTTCGGGGCGCTCGTCGATGAGCAGAACAATCACACGGGCTTTAGGGTCGGCGGCAAGGATGCCTTTGGCAATCTGTGAAAGCATGGTTGTTTTGCCAGCCTTGGGGGGCGAAACGACCAGGCCGCGCGTGCCCTTGCCCATCGGGGCAACCAAGTCAACCATACGCATCGAAAGTTCGCCGCTTTTTTCAAGGTCAAACCTCTCGTGTGGAGATATCGCGGTAAGTTCCTGATACGGGATACGCTTTTTGAATGCCTCGACCGTAAGACCGCAGACAGATTCGACGCTGTCAAGCAGAAGAAGTCCTCGGTCAATGCGGGTTGCTCCGCAGACCTCCGCACCTTCCACAAGGCCGCATTTGTGCATGAGCATCGAAGGGATAATCACTTCACGGCCAGCCGATCTGAATGACCGAGCCGGATCACGTAAAACAAATCCGCCTTTGG
>CAZVXR010000374.1:0-1747 GCA_964630865.1 uncultured Pirellulales bacterium
CGGCACGCGCGGCATGGAAGGCAAAATCGCGTGTATTCGATATGCCCGGCTCAAAAACCTGCCGTATCTGGGGTTGTGTCTGGGGTTCCAGGCGGCGGTCATCGAATTTGCCCGCAATGTCTGCGGCCTGACCGGGGCAAATAGTACCGAAATCGACCAGAAATGTGCCGCACCGGTGATCGATATTCTGCCGGAACAGAAAAAAATTGAAGGTCTCGGCGGCAATATGCGTCTGGGCGGGCGCGATGTCGAAATCAAAAAGAATACCATCGCCTGGGAACTGTTCGGCAAGGCGGATTCGGTTCGGATGCGTTTTCGGCATCGGTATGAAGTCGATCCGCAGTATATTTCTGCTCTTGAAAAAGGCGGAATGGTCTTTTCCGGCAAGGCTCCCAATCAGCCGATTATGCAGATTCTCGAATTGCCAAATCACCCGTATTTCCTCGGCACACAGGCTCATCCGGAACTGACTGGTCGGCCGCTGCGTCCGCATCCTTTATTCGTGGGTCTGGTTGCCGCTGCCCGCAAACGCCGCTACGCCAAAGAGGCTCTGCCCGACCCAGTTCAGGCGGTGCAGAAATTGCAGAAAGAATTAGAGCCGAATCAGTAACACGGATAGACGTGATTAAAATACATCCCAATCGGACTCGGATTGAACACGAGGGCAGTCAGCACGCGGTTAAGCGAGGTCTTCTCGGAGGCCTGCACTGGGAAAATTTCGATTTTCTTAATCCGCTGGTCGAAAATCTGATTAAAGCGACTGGACTGTACTCTCGCGGTCATCGTAATGCGATGGATATTCGCTTAGAGCGCATCGATATTTCACTGGTTCGCCTGCCGGAGGTATTTAACGGATATCGGATATTGTGGGTTTCGGATATTCACGTCGAACGGTTTGAGGCTCTGTCCGACAAGATTCTAACTATCATCAGCCCGCTGGAATATGACCTGTGCGTCTTTGGCGGCGATTGCTGCTTTGAGCATTTTATGTCCGACAAGGTTCTCATTTTGACCCGGCGAATCATCGAAGGTTTGGTGCGCAAGTCGCCGGTTTTCGGGATTCTCGGCAATCATGATTATATACCGATTGCCTATCTTCTGGATTCACTGGGGGTTCGGTTGTTGTTAAACGAAAATACCCATATCGAACGCATGGGCCAAAAACTGTGGTTTGCGGGTGTCGATGACTGCCATTATTTTTATGCCGATGATTTGGACGCGGCGATGCGGGCTGTTCCCGCCGACGCTTGCAAAATCCTGCTGTCGCACTCGCCGGAAATCTATAAACAAGCTGCCGTGCGAAACATTGATTTATGCCTTTCCGGCCATACCCACGGCGGACAAATCTGCCTGCCGGGTGAGATTTCAATCATCTCCAGCGCATCAGTTCCCAGACGCATCCGCAAGGGGGCATGGCAGGAGGGCGGCATGAAAGGCTATACCTGCCGCGGCTGTGCCGCCAGCGGCGCCCCCGTGCGATTTAACTGCCGCCCGGAAATAACGCTGTTTACGTTGTTGCGAGAATGATAGCGAATAAGTTGTGCTATAAAAAGCACATTAAGTAGTTAAGCAGCATTGCATCTCTTGTCTCACTATAGGTTCTTTAGGAACAAGAAGCTCCGCACAAAAGCGACTATGGGTGGAATAGAAACTGCCATAATGAATAATCCGACAGACTGGATTGTTGTGAACATCACAATGCTGAAAAAAGCAAGCATACTAAGGATCGCCAGCATAATTATAACCA
>CAZVXR010000375.1:0-2658 GCA_964630865.1 uncultured Pirellulales bacterium
TGCAAGTCTGCCCCTACTACAATAAACCGACCCAGGAAGGCTTTTATCAGCACTTTAAGGCCATTGCCGATGAAGTGGATATCCCTCTGATATTGTACAATATCCCCGGACGCTGCGGCGGTACAGGGCTCACTGTTGAAACTATCGAACGCTTATCCAAAATAGAAACAATTGTCGCTATTAAGGAAGCAACCGGCTCGCTCGATTTCTGTGCAGAAATTGCCCAGCGTACGGAGTTGCCCATTTTATCCGGCGATGATTCCCTGACCCTTCCGATAGCATCCATCGGCGGCAAAGGCGTTATCAGTGTCCTTGCCAATATCGTTCCGGCTGATGTTAAAGCAATGACAGACTTGATCTTAGAAGGTGATTTTGTCTCTGCCCGCAAATGGCATCGCAAGCTGTTCCCGCTGGCCAAAAGCATGCTGAGCATGGCAACCAACCCGATTCCGATCAAGACTGCCGCCGCAATACTGGGAATGGCCTCGGATGAACTGCGTCTGCCCATGGTTCCGCTGGAAGATACGTTGAAAATCAAACTGCGAGCAATGCTCAAAGACTACGGCCTGCTCGAGGAATAATCGCAACCGTTCATAGGCCAGAAGATGAGGTCTTTATAGAGGGGTAACTCCTACCGACCGGACAAGACGGGTGAGTGGAGCGTTTTTTGTGCCAGGTGAGCCTGATGAAGCTGGTTGTTCTTTTCGATAGTAATGGCCAAGAGAACAAATTGAGTCATCAGCATTTCAATCAGGTCGGCATTGGCTTCGGCGGTTTCATAGCAATAGCCCGGCAGCACCAGAACCATATAGCCGCAATTGGTTCGCTCAGTGCAGAACTGTCCGGCGGCGACGACACCCGACCCAGCCTCACAGATCGCCGGCTCAAAACCATCATCCACCCGTGAACAAACCCGATGCAGCAGCTCGGGATCGTCGATCATTTCAGACAGCCGCTTGCTATCGCCGGCGCGGACGGACTTGTACCTGTCCAGCAAGACCCAGAAAGGTCCAAAGCCAGACTGTTCCGGTGCCAGTACCCGACCGACCTGCTCGATCAGCGTGTGCGACGACGATAAAATTGCCTGATAAATACTGTCCATAACCTCTGCCTTAAAAATGTCAAACGACAGAGGTCTTTCGGTTAAAAGAGGTAAGGACTTAGCGCATTTTCAGAAAAACTCGCAGAATTAATACGAAATTGAAGACAGAATAATGCATGGCTTAGTTATCGGACTATGCAATTGCCTGACTGCGTTTATAAGCCAATTTCTGCATCCATCAGATAGCATGGCGGCTCGTTGAACCAGTCGGGCAGGTCGATGCTTTCGTAGGGTGGGCTTTGCCCACGCAGTCCTTCGCCTCCGCTTGGACAGCGGAAATTGCCTTTGCACAGGTAAAACCACTTGCATGTGGCGCAGCGAGCAGCGCAGTAGGTATCCTTGTTGCGTAATATCCGCAGCACGGGGTCGGATTCATTGTCCCAGATTTGGCCGAACGGTTTTTCAAGGACGTTGCCAAGCGTGTAATTGCGCCAAAACTGATCGGGATGCACCGACCCTTCCCATGAGACCGCGGCGATATTTTGTCCGGTGCGGTTGCCGCCGTTACGGGCCAGCAATTCTTTGGCCGCTTCATAGCCGTGATGATTTTCGCGGTGCATTCGGCCCAGCAGATACGGCCCATCGGCGTGGTTACCCACGGTGAGTACTTCTTCGGCGCAGCCTTTATAGACGCTTTCGGCAGTGCGGGAAATGATTTCATCCAGAGCAATGCGAATCTGTGCCGCAGTTGCAGGATGCAAATCATCCGTGGCGGCACGGCCTGTACGGACCAGATGATAAAAGCAAATCCGCCGGATACCGTGCTGTTCGGCAATATTGAATATCGCTCCAACGGTGCCGACATTCTGCCGGGTCATCGTAAACCGCAATCCCGTTTTAAGTCCCGCGTTCTGACACGCCTCAATCCCCCGCATCGTCGCATCATAGCAGCCGGCCGCTCCGCGAAACTGGTCGTGAATTTCTTTTGTGCCGTCCAGAGAAATCCCGGCATACGACAGCCCAACCTCGGCAAGCCGCTTGGCGGCATCGGCGGTAATCAGCGTCCCATTGCTGGATAGCACAATCCGCAAACCCAAAGAACGCCCAAAAGCCATCAGTCGGAATAAATCCTTGCGGAGCATCGGTTCGCCGCCGCTAAAAAGCAAAACCGGACAGCCGTACTCGGCCACCCGCGCGATAAAGTCCTCCGCCTGCTGGGTCGTCATTTCCACCGCACGGGTCGCACAGTCCGAATCGCTGTAGCAATGCACGCAGCGCAGATTGCACTTAGCCGTGCAGTTAAACACCACAATCGGCTTATTCGTCCGCTTGTGCGGATACCGAAGCTCATCGGATGCGCCCGCTTTGTCACAGTAGAGTTTTGAAATATTGATCATAAGTTATGCCGTAATCATTGAAAAACCATATAACATATTACCATTCGATGATCAGAATATATAGTCTTCTTTGCAACAGTAGAAATAGATTTAAAGTGCGAACTCGCCCATATCTGGTCCACCCTAAAAAGAGGTATATCATTAATTGCAGTGTGCCCCCAACCTACACCACTTTGTACAAACATATCTTTTAAATATGGACACAGTAATCTAAGACAT
>CAZVXR010000376.1:0-2025 GCA_964630865.1 uncultured Pirellulales bacterium
CATCAAATGTTTGGAATCTGCCTCAGCCGCCGCCGAAGCAGGATACGAAAAGGCTGTCTTTTGGATGAGCCAGCAGCCCGATATGCTCGAGTCGCTGGAAAGCGCCAGCCAAAGCGTTTCCCTTTCCTTTCCTCAAAGTTCCGCCGATTACAAAATAACATTTGCAAACTTTATCGGAGCCCGCCCCGTATTCAAAGTCGAAGCAAACGGATACCACGGCATTTATCAAAAAACAATTCAAGCTTATCTGGTTCAGGCCATCAGCGGCTGGGAACTGGCAAAATGCCAAATTCCATCTACCCCAACTAAAACCGAAGCGGCATATTTTGTTACTGGCGAGATTATTAACATGCCAATGCACATTAACGACCTGAAAGATAATCCGGACAATGCGGATATTTATATCTCGGGTTCGCCCCAGTTTAAGGAACATATCTCCATGGGAGAATCGCGATATACCTCCGGTAAAAAAGACAAATACGCCTCTCTGATGAAACTGTTTCCAAAGGGTATTTCATTCAGTCAACCCGCCAGTCGAATTATTGATTCTGCTACGATTTCGGCCAAAATGCAGCGTTTTTATGACTCAACAAATCTCACATATCGCCTGACACCCCAAATTGTTCAAAACCTGCCTAAAGACAGTGCCGGAAAAACAGGGTTCTACAGTAACATCAGCGGTGTACCGGCGGTACATTTGAAATTTTATGTCAAAGACGGACACGGCTATTTACGGATCTATAACGACTGCACCGTTGCCACATACCTCCGCGGCGCAAGCGATAACAATACCTGGGACTACCGCATTAACCCTAATCCGGGCAGCACTCCGTATGTCAAATACGGCATTTACGGCTGCCATTTCGCGCCCCCCACATACACGGATGTGCAAATTGACGATCCGGATATGCCTATCTATGTGCGACAGAAGTTCGGTAACATCGAAAGTAAGCCCGGCGCTCAGATTTATATAGACGGCAACGTCGTCATCGGATGCAGCCAGGAAGATATAGCTATTCTGGGCGCCGACATCAATAAGGTCAAAGGTCAAATTTCCATCGTCAGCACCGGCATCATCTGGTTAACCAACGTATTGACCATCGATGGCAGCCGACAGGAAGACGGAATGCCGTCGATGGATAATCCAAATATAATCGGACTGATCTCACAGGCACTGATTCGATTGGCCGACCCTGGTATGACCGACAACAATTTACTCTATAACTCCTCTTTTTTTGACGTTAGCACGGTAACTGGGTATGTACCCATAGGCCTATCCGGGGGAGCCAAACTCTATAACCGAAAACTTCCCAAAACCGTAGTCGTCGAAGCAGCCATCATTCTGAGCGGCGGCGGCTGGGGACCCGAAAATCTCTACCGCCATGGCGGCTTTCCGGGACGAAAGAATTTCGACAGTCAAAACGATATCCTGATTCTTCGCGGTACAATTACCGAGCCGTTAATCGGCTTAACAGCCTCTGACAAAAACGGATTTTTGGAGCAAGATCACTACGACAGGCGGCTAATGTCCGGCATCCTGCCAGGAAATATCTGGCTGAAAGGAAAGTATCTGCTCGTCCCCGGCGGCTTGAGCGAATCGTCCTTTGTCACGTCCAAATAAAGCCTCTGTGGTCGCTAAAAATGAAACGTATAATTACAATGGATGATAAAGCTAATACCAAATGCAGTAAGCGGCAAATTCTTATTACGCGAGCTTGTTATAATTAATCGGAACAAAGCAATGAAACACAGCAGACGACAACAATCTTATAACCGTCACAGGGGTTCAACCCTGGTGATCGTTTTAATCTTAATGTCAATCCTAATGATGACTGGCTTAGCCCTGCTCAAAGTCTCCGAAGGGCGACGGATTGAGACCATACGCATCAAATGTTTGGAATCTGCCTCAGCCGCCGCCGAAGCAGGATACGAAAAGGCTGTCTTTTGGATGAGCCAGCAGCCCGATATGCTCGAGTCGCTGGAAAGCGCCAGCCAAAGCGTTTCCCTTTCCTTTCCTCAAAGTTC
>CAZVXR010000377.1:0-2498 GCA_964630865.1 uncultured Pirellulales bacterium
GAACTTTATCCAGCGGCGAAATCATAAACGTACCTTTTGATAGTCTCGATAATGCGTCTATCATACTTGTCCCCGAACCAGCGTCGGTGTTGCTGTTGGGGCTAGGCGGGTTGTTTTTGCGGCGGAAGGCGAGGCTATAGCGAAGTCGGTAAGGGAAAATAGGGACAGTGGGGCTGTTGAAAAAGTCCCTTAAATCAGGATAATTTTTCATGCCGCCTGTTTCCATAGAATTGTCTCTGTTTTTCTTATTTTCTCTTTTTCGGGGTAACTGCGCTTACCCAACATTCGTTTTGCCACAAAATGTCGGCCTGCAAACCGCAAAAAACACAACAAAACGGCCGCCAGCCGCTTGAGATTCATCACCACCGCCGTCAAGTACGCCTGGATGGCAACATTCCACAGCCCGCGTCGCGCCGCACGCCGTAATCCGTGTTGGGTTTTCGCCTCACCGTGTACACCTTCCACTCGCCAGCGATGTCTTGTGTACAAGGCTTTGCGACGTTTGTCATCTCGCAGGTGAATGCGCCGTGCCCGCAGCAATGCTTCGTACCCCGGAACAATCTGAATGATACGATACCGGGCATTCTTGCTGAAACAACGTGACCGCAGGGGACAGCGTTGACAGTTTTTGGCATCGGATCGATAGATCTCTCCTTTTTCGCTGGAACTGCAAGATGTCAATTTCCGTTTGGCCGGGCAGGTGACAACTCGATGTTTGGCATCATATTTAAATCGGCAGGAGGGGATACAGGTGGGCTTGGATTTTGTTGTCTGCGGCGGGATAATCGCCTCAATCTGTTCCTGTTCCAAATGTTCATAATTGGCCCCGTGGGCATAGCCTTTGTCTGCGGTCGCCGTTTCGGGTTTCTGGCCGATAATGGCTTCTATGCGTTCCAACTGATCAGCAAGTTGTTTGCCCTCATTGGCCTGACCGGTCGTCACATCAATATCCACGATAATACCGCACTGGTCATCCACGGCTCCATGCTGTTTATAGGAAGGCTCCATGTGAAAGGTCTTGCAGGAGGTCGTCATCGTCGCATCGGGGTCGGTGGTACTGCGCCTCTGCGGCTTGGGGGACTTCTTTTTCCGTTCCGTTGAATCGTCAGAGGAATCGTCAGAAGACCGATTTTCCTCCAAAACTTGATCCGTATGAACTTGCACCAAGCTTTCCCAACTGACATCGGCACGAATGAGGGTAGCATCAATATGGACCGTCTTGCCGCCCACCAGACCGGCGTCAACGCATTGACGGACAATCCGCTGAAAAATCTGCTTAAACCGCTCCATGCCCCACCGTTGGCGAATCCGGGTTAAGGAACTATGGTCGGGAAGCGATTCATGCAGACGATACCCTGCAAACCAGCGTATCGCCAGATTGACCTGGGCTTCCCGTATCAGCTTCCGGTCGTGAATGACGCCCTGAAAGAAGCCCGCCAGCATCAGCCGTAAGGCCGATTCCGGGTCTATACTTCGCCGGCCATTGTCGCCGCAATACGTCTCCTTAACCAATTCCGGAAGCCATGATAAGTCCAAAATCGCGTCCACGCGTTTGAGAATATGGTCGTCAGGGACCAGAGAAGACAACGGCCCGGCCACAAACAAATCCTCCTGCCAACGTTCCTGCTTACCAATCACAATCAAACCTCCATGCTTGAAATTATTACCCGGTCAATGTATGATGGTATTATAAGGACTGCAGGGGACTTTTTCAACAGCCCCACTGTCCCTATTTAATCTTTTTTGGAGTTTACCGATGTTCAGACAATTGAAAATTTCGATGGTTACAATAGGGGTGTGTCTTTCTTGGTTTGGTGCAGAGGCGAGTTTAATAGATATTAACGACGGCGGTTACCACGAGATCAACTGGAGTAAGCCTTGGGGATACGCTGACAATATACATCTTGATTGGGGGTATCCGGGGGTTGGGACGAAAGCCAAGGTGGTGTCGGGGGCCAGAATCGCCAGTATTTATGGCGGCGGAGATAGTATCGTTACATTGGAGGGCGGCGAAGTTTTTTTTAGTGTAGGTGTGAGCGATAGAAGTGCTGCCACAATTACAGGTGGCGTAATGGGACATGTTATAGGTGCAGGCAAAGGCAATATCATTTTTTCAGGAGGGCTGATTAATGGTGATCTTGAAAGCTATGTCAGCAGCAAGGTAATCATTCAAGGCGGGACTATGGGTAATGCTAAAGCTTGCGGAGCAAGTACAATAGATATCTATGGTGGTCAAATTGACTGGGGAATTTATGCAATACAAGATAGCATTATAACGATATGGGGTAGTAAGTTCTCGTTAGATGGTATCAGTGTTTCTTATGGTCCAATCACTGCTACATCTGGAACGATAACCGGAACTTTATCCAGCGGCGAAATCATAAACGTACCTTTTGATAGTCTCGATAATGCGTCTATCATACTTGTCCCCGAACCAGCGTCGGTGTTGCTGTTGGGGCTAGGCGGGTTGTTTTTGCGGCGGAAGGCGAGGCTATAGC
>CAZVXR010000378.1:0-4748 GCA_964630865.1 uncultured Pirellulales bacterium
GATATTCATCATTATCAGCATTTTGTATATCTCGGCAACCAGTAATGCGGTCAACCTGACTGACGGAATGGATGGGCTGGCTTCTGGGTGTCTGGGCATCGCCTCGACAACACTGGTGATTTTGTGCTATATCGCATCGGAAATGATGGGCCGAACCAGTCAGGTCAGTTGGGCAAGCTATCTCCTGCTGCCGCATATTCCGCAATCCGGGGAGTTATGTATATTCTTTGGGGCACTGACGGGGGCGGTACTGGCTTTCCTCTGGTATAACTGCCATCCGGCATCGGTCTTTATGGGCGATATTGGTTCGCTCCCACTGGGAGCGGCACTGGGCTATGGTGCTATCGTAACCCGCAATGAAATCCTTCTGCTGCTCATCGGCGGGGTGTTTATGATGGAAATGCTCAGCGTCATGCTTCAGGTCTGGTACTTCCGCCGCACCGGAGGCAAACGCATCTTCCGCTGCGCGCCGATCCACCACCATTTTCATCTGGCCGGATGGTCCGAGCCTCAGGTAGTTGTCCGATTCTGGCTACTATCCATCGCCTTTGCGGTCATTGCACTGGCAACCCTGAAATTACGATAAACTCTGGAGCTTTTCCCTATATTTGACACAAATTCAAGTACCACGGAATCGTTCTGTCCAAAATCAGCAAAAGTGGGCAAAAAACATGAGTAATCCATGTCCATTTAAGCTTAATTTGTCCCTGTAAACAAGAAAAACGTGTCGGGTTTTCGATTTTAGCACTTGTAATGCGATAGTTTTTATGAGACAATGCGATAGTTATAGCAGATGCGGTGCGCAATGCGGCTCCGCAGGTGTGAATTAGTAAGGACAAAATAAAATGACCAATAGCTTTGGTTCTTTCTGCGACGATTTTTACGTCGATTTATGTGTCAACACACAGCTCGAGCTACCCTCGCAGCGGGACACGGTTCTAAGCTTTTTTGAGCAATTGCGCAAGCGGTTTCCGAAGATGGTTAATTTTTCCCGTCGGGACGATGGGGAATATCTGCTCGAAGAAGAGAAAGACAGCGGGAAATATCGCTGGGTCAGCCTCGAACCGGAACGGCTGACTGCCGGCTGCGCGGAGCCGGATAAACTTGAGGAAGCGTACGCCCTGCATTGCGAGGCACTGGAACTGATGCCTTATATGCTGGGGGTTACGGCGCTGGATATTGACTCGATTGACGTTACATTCACGATGGACTTCGATTATCAGGGCAATCACGACGAGGTGATCGCCGAGGCGCTGCTGTCCGGGTCGAGCTTTGGAGCGATGTTTGATATCAATAACGCCAAGACCATCGGCTGCAACCCTTCGATGATTGTCGCGCTCAGCGACGACTTCCGCACACAGGCTCGGGTCGCGGTTGAGTCGCGCACCAGTCTGTATGACGCCAAAAGCGAAAAATTCAAACAGGATGAACCCATCAGCCTGTATTTTACGATTCGCAGGCATCCGGCCCCGATGACCGCGGCGGAACTAATTGAATCCTACCGCAAACAATGCGCGATGGCCGAGCAACTGATGTTCGACCGGGTGCTGCCGTATTTTGTTCAGCCGTTAGTCAGCGCTATCGCCCAGAGAAGATAACAATACCTATAGACAAGGATGGATTAATGAGCATTGAAGCGCCCCTGAGCAAATATCGGAAACATAATGCGATGATTTTTATCGGCATTCTGGTTGTTTTAGGCGTATGGTTCTGGTATGACGGATATTATAATGAGAAATTTATCCAGAATCACTCTCTTAGCGGACAGCCTGATGGGACGCTTGAATTTAATCGCAAGGCTCCCCCTTTCATGCTGCTTGCTGCGATTATTTTGTCCGTTCGGTTCTGGATGACCAAGGACAAGAAAATCGTCGCCGACGATCGGGGATTGCGATGTGGTGGGGTGACGATTCCTTATGACCGGATCGAAAGCATCGACAAGACACATTTCGATTCAAAGGGCTTTTTTATTGTGCATTATTCAGACGGCAGCCAGAAGAAAAACCTTCGACTCAGCGACCGCGGCTATGATAATCTGCCGGCGGTACTGGATCATCTTGTGTCAAAAATCACCAGTTAAGCCTAAAGCCATGTACCTGTGTTAACAAATAAAAAACTATAGATTCTTATTGGACATTGAATATGAATTTTTGCGTTGTTGGATTGCAGTGGGGAGATGAGGGTAAAGGAAAGGTTGTTGATATTCTGGCGGAAAAGGCAGACCTTGTGGTCCGCTACGGCGGCGGCGCCAACGCCGGCCATACCGTCATCATCGGCGATACCAAATTCGCCCTGCATTTAATGCCATCGGGCGCCGTGCGTCCCGACACGACTTGCGTAATCGCCAATGGTGTGGTCGTTGATCCGGGAGTATTGCTGGAAGAAAAAGCCAGCCTCGAACAAAAGGGGCTTAGTCTGAACGGACGGCTGTGGGTCAGCTCCTGTGCTCACATTGTACTGGATTATCACAAGTTCGAAGACCGTTTGCGCGAAGAAGCGCTGGGGGCAGACAAGATCGGGACGACCGCTCGCGGCATTGGCCCCTGCTATGCCGACAAAACCAATCGCAGCTATGCCCTCCGGATGGGCGACCTGCTGGATATGGCGACGCTGAAATCTAAATTGAAAACCATCGTTGATTATAAAAACAAACTCTTTTCGGCGCTATATCAGGCATCGCCCCTTTCGTTTGACGAGATTTACCAGAAATGTCTGGATTATAGCAAACAGCTTTCGCCATTTATCTGCAACACGACCGAATTGCTACATCATGCGATGAGCCAGAATAAAACGATTCTCTTTGAAGGCGCCCAGGGATCGCTGCTGGATATCGATCACGGCACGTTTCCGTTTGTTACCAGCTCCAATGCCAGTGCGTTAGGACTTGGCGCAGGCTGCGGCGTACCGCCTCAAAAAGTACAGCGGTTTATCGGCGTAGTGAAAGCCTATATGACACGCGTCGGCAGCGGACCTTTTCCAGCCGAACAGGATAATGAAATCGGAAATCGCATTCGCGAAAAAGGCCATGAGTACGGCACCACCACCGGACGCCCCCGCCGATGCGGCTGGTTTGACGCAGTGGCGGTACGGTACTCGGCGGCGATTAGCGGCATTACCGACATTGCGATGATGCATCTGGATACGCTGGCCGGATTCGATGAACTGAAAATCTGTACCGCGTATGAGATTGACGGCAAGAAAACAGACTTTTTCCCCGCCGATTCGACGTTGCTCTCCAAAGTCAAATGCGTTTATCAAACCGTGCCGGGCTGGAAAGAGGATTTAAGCACAATTACCCAGTTTGACAAGTTGCCCGCAAATGTGCAGAGTTATATTAAAACCATCGAACAGCTCGTCGGCGTGCCTATCAAAATGATCGGCGTTGGTCCGAAACGAACCCAGGTTATTTCCCACTAATCCCTGTGCAAAACGAATTCGACGTGAAAAAACAGCGTACCGCCCAGCGGCTTGGCCTTTCGCCTGTCGGTGTGCCGCGGCATATCGCCATTGTGATGGATGGTAACGGACGCTGGGCGACCGAGCGGGGACTGCCGCGATTTAAGGGACACGAACAAGGCGCCAAAGTCGTTCAATCCGTCGCACAATACTGCGTCGATAGCGGTGTTGAATTTTTAACGCTATATTCTTTCAGCATGCAAAACTGGAAACGTCCCAAAGACGAGGTGGATTTCCTGATGCATCTTTATGTGATCTATCTGGAGGGCATCCGACCGCAACTGATGGACAACAATGCCCGACTGGTTCATCTGGGTCGGCGCGACCGGCTGCCGCAAAGTGTCCTTGATGCAATCGATGAAACGATGCGTCTGACGGAAAAAAATACGGGACTAACCATTGGCCTGGCTCTGAATTATGCCTCTCAGACAGAAATCGCTGATGCGGCCGCGGCGCTGGCACGCGACTGTGTGGCCGGGAAAGTTCGCCCGGATGAGATCGATGAAAAACGGTTTGGCGAGTATCTATACACCGCCGGCTGGCCGGATGTCGATCTATGTATTCGCACCAGCGGTGAAATGCGAATCAGCAATTATCTGCTGTGGCAGATCGCCTATTCGGAATTCTATATTACGCCGACGTACTGGCCGGACTTTACCGACAAGGAAATGGATAAGGCTGTTTTGTCCTATTCCCAACGTAACCGCCGCTTCGGCGACATCAAACCTGCACAAGCTAAATAAACCCCTATCGACTATGCTCAAATACCGTCTGATTTTTGGAACATTGATGATTTTGCTGTTTGTAGGGCTAATCTTGCTGGATGGCCATCTGGATGGTTCGCTGACACAGGCTGCCCCCGATATGCCGATTCAGGCGACACTTTTTACACTGCTGGTCGCCCTGCTGGCCATTCCGGCACAATTCGAGTTGGGTAATCTGATTAAACAAACAGGCGCGCATCTTTTCAAAAGTGTTGCCATCCCGGCGGCTATGTTGATGGCAACCTCCTTTTACTGGGCACAATTCACATGTAAATTCGACTTTTTTATCTTTTTTATCTTGTTTCTGTCCGCATTCTCATTTCTTGCATTGTTTCTGGTTCAGGCGTTGAAATTCGGCACGGATGGGACTGTTCGCAATGTTTCTGCCTCCTTTTTTTCGATTATTTACCTTGGCTTTCTGTGCGGGTTTATTCTCGGCATACGGATTAGCTGGGGGACAGGGGTCCTATTGCACTTTATTTTCACTGTAAAGTCTTCTGATATAGGGGCTTATACGCTTGGCAGGCT
>CAZVXR010000379.1:0-3395 GCA_964630865.1 uncultured Pirellulales bacterium
ACGGGTCGTTTTCGCTGCAGGCTACCGTCAGGTAGATCACGCCGGCAGCCCAGCACATCGCGTTGGTTTCGGCGATGCCTTCTTCGGTGCTGTCATAGACGCTCTGGGCGATGTGGACGTCTTTGATGCCGAGCATCGCGGCGGTCTGCATCGCATTGAGCATCGAGGGGATCACGCCGGGGAACGTGTACTGGCTCTTGTTGGTAACCTGAGTGGTCGCCATCATTTCGATAAAGTCCGCACGCGGGATGATCATCGAAATATCGCCGGGCATACAGCCCCACTTATCGCAGAGGGAATTGATGCCCGTCTGGATATCGGTTAGTGGCACGGCAGAGGCCGAGGTCGACCAGGCGGTGGCCACATTGGTGTTGGTAAATCCGCCGTTGGCAAAAAGCTGCGCAACACGGTATTCCCAACCAAGCAGCACCTGATGCGTCAGGATGCGGCTGGCGGCCGCTTCGGCGTCAAACAGGCTTGCATACTCGCGGCGCTTCTTGTCGTCGATGGGGTATTCGATGCCATTGTCATCGCATACAAACGACCCGTCGCCGAAAAAGCCCTGCATGCTGTTATAGCTGCCGTTGGAGTTGCGTTTCAGGTCCGCCATTTTTTTGAAGGCCGCCCTGCGGAAAATCGGGTAATGCCCTCGGATGCTGGGGCTCTTAAACAGGGGAGCCACCTTTGGGGCGATAAATCGTCCCTGTGCCGCTTTGTCCATGTATTCGGCGACCTGAGCGTTCAGGTCCGGCCGAAACAGTACGCTTGTATCTTCGCGATTCATATTGTCAACCTTTCAGTTAGTTTTAAGTTCTTAGTTTTTGGTTCATAGTTCGTACGGCGTGGGCTGTACCCACGCCGTACTACAATTTTCAATGCTTAACGTTCCGTTAACACGCGGACATAGTCCACCTTGAGAATTTCCTCGTTAGCTCCGCCGGCTTTCACGCCGAACACCGGGTGAAGCAGTGCGTCAAGACCTGCGATGGTGATGTTTTGTGTGGTTCCCGCAACGCCGTTGACATACGGGGTCACCTTGGCGGTCACACCATCATTGTAGTCATACAGGATGCCCAGCGTGTACCACGTGGCACTGACAAAGGTGCCCAGATCGATGGCATCACCCTGCACGGCGCCGTTGGAGGACCGGAAATAGATTTTCATGGTCCCGTCCACTTTGTAGAACATGGCGCCATCGAAGGTAGTTACCAATCCCGCTCCGTTATCCACCAGGGTGTTGGCGGCATAAACGCTGCACAGGCCGACGCACCAGTTGGCATCATCGGTATTGGCTTCGGTCAATTTGACCTTGGCTTCGAAGTAGACCTTCTTATCGGTCTGGAATTTGGTGACTTTGTTGATCGATGCGACATAGCACTCGTCGTTGTCGTCGCCATCGCAGCCGACACTGAGCACGCCGTTAGGCAGCGTGGCATCCAGCACATCGCCCACATCCGCACCGGCATCTTCGGTCACAGCAAAATTGCCGACAGTGGCGGTGGGATCGTACTCAAATAGATCGTCGAAATATTCGGCGACGGTATTGTTAAAGGCGAAGATGTCGTTCCCGCCGCGCGGGCCCCACATGATGGCCGACACCTTACCCAGATTGGCCGAAGCCGCCTGGGTGTTAATGCCGATCTGTTTTCCAACGGCGGCGTCGGATACTTTGCCATCGGCGGCGACGTAAAGCGCCGAACCCAGGCTGATCACCTTAGATGCGGTGACGCGTTCGATTCCGCCTTTGAGGGGATAGATCGCCACAGGTTCTCCGCTGGCAACGGCCTCGGAGGTAATGCCAATCGGCTCATCGCCGGCGTCGGCATACACCGCGGTCCCCGCGGACAATTTGACCAGTCGAGCTTCTTCCAGCGCCTCGCCGGCAAGCAGCGTAAATGGTCCTTCGTTTCGTATTGCAAGTGTCATATTCGTAACCTTTCAATTTGATGTTTTTAGTTCGTAGTTCGTAGGGTGGGCTGTGCCCACGCCGTTCTACAATTTACAATTTTTACCGTTTCTGGCTTGCCAGAATCCACGCCCGATGATTGGCAGGGCTTTCCTTGGCGGCCAGAGACTGGGCCGCGGCAAGCGTTTTGCCTGCATTAACATGGGCTTTGACGGACGTTTCAAAGGCATCCGCGCTGCCTGCACCGCTTGCGATTGCGGCAACCGGTTTATCCGGGGTGGTGTCCGCCTGCGGGACGAGTTCTTCGGCGTGACCGCTTTTGGCGATGGCGTCCAGCCGCTGCTGCATGGCGGCCTGGGTTTCGCCGGCGGCCTTCTGTTCGGCCAGCCGTGCGGTCTGGGCGACGTCGAACGCTTCGGCTTTCGCCCTGCTGACGTCCCATCCCTCGGCGATGGCCTTGTTGCGGACGGTGTCGAATTCGGATCCGGCCAGAATCGACTGGATTCCCAGAATGCGGGACCGTTCCTGCTCGGCGGCAAGGGTTGCAGTGCCTGCCGCGTCCGCAGTAGCGAGAGGGGTTTGAGGTGTTGGATTTTCCATACTTGGTACCTTTCGATTGGAAATAACTAAATGACTGTCTACGGCCGACGCGGCCGAAATTCGTGTTGTGGATTGACGGGTTCGCGGACGTTTAGTAAGCACCTGCCCCAGCGTCATCACGCCGTCGATAAGACTTAATTTTTTAGCCCGTGCCGCACTGTAGCACCTTCCATCGGCGGCATCGCGGAGGGTTTTTTCGTCCAAGCCTTTTTCAGCCCTGCCACGCAAAATATGATTGATAAACAGATTGAAATCCTCGTCGATCATCTCCTGCACCGCGGCAAGATTGCTGTCGGTAATCTGCGTTCCGGGGTATCCGGCGCCTTTGTTTTCGCCGCTTTTAATCAAATGATATTTCAGGCCGATCTTCTCCATCAGCCCGCTCATATCGGTCATCACCGTATAGACACCGATGCTTCCGACCATGGCCGACTGATTGGCATAAAAGGCGATCGCCTGGCTGCCGAACCAGAACGCTGCCGAGGCGGCCAGATCATCGGCAAAAGCGATGATGGGCTTTTTAAACGACGCCTGATAGACCTCATCGGCAAAGTCCGGCAGCCCAGCCATCGAACCGCCGGGGCTTTCAATTTGAAATACAATTTGCGTGATGGAATCATCAGCCAGTGCATTGTTTAGTGCCCGGCTCAATTCTTCAACGCTGGCGCCTTTCGGCAGACTTGCGCCATTAACCATCCGGCCGTATTTAACGATCAAACCCGTAACCGGAATAATGGCTGTCGAACCAACCTGAGAATAAGCTAAATCGCTTTTTCGTGCGGTTTGCGGATCCGCCGCGTTTTTTTCAAGAAGTTTTGAGACATCCATCGACCGCGTGGTAACAAACTGGCGAACCAATTCCATCGCCGTATTGAGCCGCTGTTGATCG
>CAZVXR010000380.1:0-8132 GCA_964630865.1 uncultured Pirellulales bacterium
AACCGCTCAGCTAATGCGATAAAATCTTCGCTTTCTTTCTCCGTGCCTTCGTATGAACGGTCAAAGGGGTCTTTTCGCAAAGCGGGCAGCACATAGCCCTTTTCTTTACCATTAGAAGAGGCTTTTCCTTGACCTGCGGCAGCCAATTTTTCTTTCAGGATCGCAGCCATTTCCGAAGCGGAATGAATATGCTGACATTTGCGGGTGGTTTTGCCTGGCGGAAAAACGCGAATAACGCGCGTTTTGGAACCGGCTACGCCCATCGCTGTGGCTTTCACATCGTCTGCGCCCCACTGGGTCAGCTTAAATTGATTTGCTTTGCGTACGCCGGAAAATGAGGCGTATAAAGGGTATTCATATTTGGCAACCGTAATAATACACGGCTTGCTGCGGGGGGCGATGACCTGACTGCCGCCGCTGATAATATGGGTAAATTGAAACTGACCATCGCGATATTCGGCTCCCGTCGCATAAGGAATACACGGAATGTTTAATTCCTCCGCCATTTGGGCCGGGACCTGCGCTGTATCGCCGTCAACAGATTGCATTCCGGCGACCACGTAATAATCATCACTGCCGCCAAACATCTCCCTGACTATTTTTCGTACCGCAAATGCCAGCGGATTGGCCGTTGCCCAGGTATCGGCGCCGCCCAGCGCACGGTCGGTCAGCAAAACCGCGCCATCGGCACAGCGGCTTAGGCTGTATCGCAACACTTCGGCGGCCATCGGAGGCCCCATAGACAGCGCAATTATTTTGCCGTATTCATCGCCGGAGGTACGCTTCATATTGTGGGCAAAAGCCAGCGCCTGTGCATCCAGTTCATTGATAACACTCGGCAGCTTTGTCCGGATCAGATTGCCCGTCTTTGGATCAAAAGCGTTATCTGTAATCTGGGATACATCCGGCACCTGTTTGACAAGAACAATATAATGACTCATTGGATACCCTGTACAGTCGAATTTCAATTACCTTTTCGTCGCCGATGCTGAAAAAAGATACTCAAATGTAGCCCGTTGACAGAGTCGTGTCAAGACCAAAAAAAACCACTGGTTAATTTTGAACAACCCCACAAAAATCGCCAAATACTTCTATAAAACCCCCTAAAAATTGCGGTATTGTGCTAATCTGCTGAAAATACGGCTCCAGATGAATGCAACCCCTTGATTTCGATAGGTTTCCGTAGTACAAACAGCGTGGAAATAGCGGAATCGGGCTGGATTTGTCCACGTCCGATGGAATAATTAATCGTTTACTTGAAGAACAAAGGGAACAGAATATGGCAGATCTTAAGAAGCTCAGTGATGCAGTGATTAAAGGCGATCAAAAGACCGCCGTGGAAGTAACCAAACAAGCCATCGCCGAAGGCATGGCTCCGGCAACCATTCTTGGCGAAGGACTGATCTCCGGCATGAATGTCATCGGCACGCGGTTTAAGGCCAATGAAGTCTATATCCCGGAAGTGCTTATTGCCGCACGCGCGATGAAAATGGCGATGGAATTTTTGGAGCCCAAATTGGTCGAAGCGGGCGTAAAACCCCTCGGTAAAGCAATGATCGGCACCGTTCAGGGCGACCTGCACGACATCGGCAAAAATCTGGTGATGATGATGCTCAAAGGAGCCGGTTTTGAAGTGATCGATATGGGCGTCGATGTTACGCCCGAAAAGTTTGTCGCCAAAGCGAAAGAGTGCAATCCCAATGTAATTGGTCTTAGCGCCCTGCTGACAACGACCATGCCCGCAATGGAAAAAACCATCAAAGCACTCAAAGATTCAGGATTAAAGGTTAAGGTTATAATCGGCGGAGCCCCAATCACACAGGCGTATGCCGACAAAATCGGAGCCAATGGTTATGCTGCGGATGCCGCCAGCGCCGTAGATTTAGCCAAAACGATGCTCAATTAAATCTGACAACCCGTCTCGGATTGTAAAAATAAGGCCGTTTGCGAATGATCTCAAACGGCCTTATTCTATAGGCCGAGAAAGCATACCTAATCGCAAGTCTGGGTTATGATATTTTGGCCTTGCAGGCCGCATTACTAAAAATGGATAAATCTACTGTACTGCTTTCCAATTAACGCGGTCATTATTAATGGTTTCGACCTCGGCTCCGGCAATTTTCCATTGATGATTATCCTTGCGCAGGTCAACGCTCATCTCGACGAAAAACAACCCGCCCGCCGCGGCGTAGGAACTGTTGGGATCCAGAAAAACTGCCGCTTTAATGGCTACCCGTCCTGCTGCCCCAAACAGATTGACAGTCATCTCTTGGAATTTAATCTTGGAAATCGCCGCAGTTTTGAAGACGTTGTCGATATTGGCGATGAAGACATCGCGATTGAAATGAACAGGGTCCTGATAAGACGGAGAAATCAACGGGGTAATCATACGAATATCTCTGGCAATCGTCGCATCGCGACAGGTATAGATCACCGTCTGAACCTGCTCATAATCAGTAGCGACCGCATAGTCGAGCCCGAATCCCCCGGCGGCAGACAGTACCCCTGCCAGAATCAGCCACAAACCCTTTTTCTCTGAAACAGTATTGCGAATCCAGACCCCGATGATCAAAACCACAATGCCTACAATCAGCATCAGCCATGGGTCTTCATAGAGATTCCGCATTGAATGCTCCATCTGTAATGTTTACTGCAATGTGAATTTTTTACCGGTCAGCCGCTCGTTGCCTTTCGGATCGGTCAGGTTTAGTCGCAGCGATGTCAGCGTAATAAAGCCAGCGGCAATTGCTGTCGTATCGACCCAGCAATTCGGGTCGTGTATGTCCCGATGTCTTCCGCCTGCCAGATGATAAACGCCCTGCCCTTCCTGCTCCTGTACGGTATGGTAAAACTCATCAAACCCACAGGACGATTGCGGCACAACTTTAACGCCCGCCGGTTTGCCTTGTGACAAATGCGGGATATTGATGCTGACAACCTCGCGCGGCTGGACCGGCAAAAGCTGCTTAATGACATCCACAGCGTAATCGGCTGCCAACTCTGAATTCCAGGGGTCTTCCATCGCGGCACTGACAGCAATGGCCGGGAGATTATAAAACGCCGCCTCGATCGCAGCGGCAACGGTTCCAGAATAGAATACGTTAAGACCGATATTGGTGCCGTGGTTCATTCCCGACACGACAAGGTCTATGGGAGTTTTTTTGCTGATTAATTTATTTACCGCCAGCTTGACGCAATCAGCCGGGGAGCCATCGACGCTAAAGCCGCTAAATTTACCCATAATCTCGAGCGACTGACAGGTCAAATCCCTCAGGGAAATACTGTGGCCGGCGCCAGATTGCACATCGGCGGGGGCAACCACGGTAACCTGACCTACATGGATCAGCCGTTTATAAATCGCCGCCAGTCCGGGGGCGAAAATACCATCATCATTGGTCAATAATATATGCATGTTGCGTTCCTTATCTTTGTCTGACACTTTAAAGGCAAACGCATGGAAAGTCAATTGACCTTTTCCGCATCCCGCATATAATAATCCTATGGCTTTTTGGACACTCTATGACAGCACAGTTCACGCGATCATGAGCCGCGACGAAGTCCGCGACTTTGACGCATGGGCTATCAACCAATTGCATATTCCCGGCGCAGCACTGATGGAAAACGCCGGCCGCTGTGCCGCAGAAATCGCCCTAACGATGCTGCCGAGAAAATCCCCGCAGCGGGTCTGTGTGTTTTGCGGCGGAGGCAATAACGGCGGCGATGGATTTGTCATTGCACGCCATTTGGCTAACTGCCAGATTGACACCCAAATACTCCTCTGTGCTGCGCCCGAAAAGATCGGCGGAGATGCGCGGATTCATCTGGAGATTTGCCGACGGATGAATCTGCCTATACAAACCGTGGATTTAAACGGGAATCCGTTATGCCGACAGGTTCGCCAGGCCTGCCTCGATTGCGGGCTGATTATTGACGCATTATTCGGCACCGGCTTAAAGGGTGAGCTGGCAAGTCCTTACGCGGGTCTGATTGCCTGCCTAAACAGCGCTAAAGTCCCCATTTTAGCGGTGGATATCCCATCGGGTCTGGATTGCAATCTCGGCATTCCACTGCCGGTCTGTATCGAAGCAGACGCAACGGTCAGCTTTGTAGCGGCCAAACAGGGATTCTTCCAAAACGAGCAAGCCGCCCAAGTCATCGGGACGCTCTATATCGCATCGATTGGCATTACAACAAAAAAGGCCCGGATTTAACGCCGAGCCTTGTAAGCTGCCTGATAATTGTGGTTTTACTTGATCGCCTTTGTCGCCAGCAGGGCCTCGTAGCCAATCAGATACAGAAACCGCTTCTGGTTGAACACCGGCGTCGAAAGCGTATCGGCAGTATCCAATTGGGATTGGTACACCTGCGCAGCATTAATCGAATTCTCATATTTCTGCTGCAGGGACGGGTCTAAATCCATCGCAGCCTGATCCGGACGCATCATCGGCTTCGGTTTGCTGCCAACAACCACGAAATCCGTATCAATGGTTACTTCATTCTGTACCTGTCCGCCCCAGTGTTCGATCATCTCACGTATCCGCTGATTGCCGTCGCTATCGATCTTGCCGTCATTGTTGAAGTCAAAATCACCCAAAACAACAAATCGACTGGCTGTCTTGCTGTCCCAAATCAGGTTGGCAACAAGGTCATCTATAACGATGGGGTTTTTCTTGCTGCTCTTAACAATCCGCGCTACAGAGACTTTGGGGTCAACCTGAAATACTTCAATTTCAGCCTTACCTTCTCCGCTTTCAGGTATTGGCATATAACGGTCAAAGACGGCAAAGGTCAGACCGTGGTAAACATGGTCTTCCGAGCCGATGTTAAGATAGACAAGACCGTTATGCAAGTCCACCCGCAAAATACTGGCATCGGGCTGGTATGCGGCAACGTCCATATCTGGACGCGGACGTATAGACTCCAGTTTTGCCAGAGCGTCTTTGAGGGATTTATCCATCTCAGCCATTTTCGTCTGCATATCGGTTAACTCTATCTGCTTTTGCCGCAACTTGGCTTGCTCACTTTCGAGCCGTTTATTGGCAGCCTGAAGCTGTTCATCGGCAGAAGAATCCATCTGTTTTTTCAATTCATCGTATTTCGCCTGAATTTCATCCGCATTGGCCTGATAGGTCAGGGCCTGCTCGACGAGCTGCTTTTCCTTGAACACCTCTTCTTCTTTGGCAGCATTAAATTCCGTCTGCAATTGCTGATACTGGGCTTGCGCCTCAGTCTGCTGTCGGCGGGCATCGTCGAGTTTGGCTTTTAAATCACTAATCAGCTTGATTAATGCCACACCGTCGGGACCCACTGTCGGACTCATATCGGTACCGAGCAGCTTACCCAGTTTTTCAACTTCAAGCGTAATGTTGTTAAATTTAACATCCGCCGACATATCCTCAGCTGGCACAACGCCGGTTACTACCGCAACCAGCTTGTTGTAAAACTCGTTGAGGGTGCCGAGATAGCTCGCAGTCTCCGCTTTACCCACTATTTTGCCCAGCGAACCCTGCTCCTGAATATTGGCGATCTTTAGGGTTTCAGATTTCATATTGTCTAATTGTGTACGATATTCCTCGCTTTTTACATAAAATACGACTGCGCACACCACCCCAATGATGAACAACGTAACAAACGTGATAAGGGCATAAAGCATCGCACTGCTTTGCGTTCTGGCCTGAGCCATAGGACAACTCCTTGGATAATCAATAACTCCGCATTTTCAACATTAACCTACAAGAACCGGACAGTATCCAGAATCTGGCCTGTTACGTCAAGAAAAAACGCCCTAATTTGGGTTTGTTTTGCGAAACTATGTAGAATACAGCTACAAACATTCTTTAGATTGTGCCAATCCATGAGAAAATGTCCAGTTTTATTCCACCGCATCGTCTATCATCGGGATCGTTCTCCCCAAAAACAATCCCTCCGCATTCGCCCGAAAGTAGCCCAAGCTCTCTGCATCGGAAATAGCTCTACCCCTTTTCAAGGGTCAGTACCGCTTTAGCGGCCAGGGGCTGTGCCGCAGACGTTCCTCGCACAGCCTGAAAGACTAAGATATACCGCCCAACCCAGGCGGGCCGGGAAAAAAAGTAAAAAGATAAAGGGCAAAAGGGGGAATTTTTGTGCTTTTATGGTGCAGAAATGTCTTGTATGGAAAGAAAAATGAGGGTACAATTGCAGGCGAAAATTGGATTGGGAAATAAAGATTTTAAGTTAAATGGGAAGATAAAAATAATTAAGAATAATGCAGACAAGCTATTTTTTCGTAACGGGTTAGGTAAAAAATTGTCTACCCTCTTTAATTCTCCCGGAGCATCGCAATTAATCCTGTTCCATAGACCATAATTATCGGAAGTTTCTATATGAAAATAGATCGTCGATCATTCTTGAAATCTTGTGCTCTTGTTGGAGGAGGACTATGCCTGGATGGATGCCCGTCGGACGCCAAGCAGGCAAAAACTGGAAAAGTATTGCATCTTCCCCAGTTGATGGGCAATCGCTTCCTCACCTTTAAAACGGTAATTCGTGTTAACCAGATTGAAGTAAGCCGTGATCGTAACGAAGGACACGATGAATCGTATTTGCACACGCTTGAGGCGGTTCGTGCTATGCGGGATGCCTTTAAGAAAGGTTTTCCTGACGGGCGGATGACCTGGGCGTTTTCCTGGCTTGCTCTGCAGGACCCAAGACAGAATTACCAGGACATTCGGCGTCAGGTTGCAGAATACCACCACGAATTTGGGGACGAAGTTACCTTCATCCCCAGCGGCTACTTTGCCCCGATGTACAATCCCCGCCAGCAAATCAATCGTGATCTTCACGATGCCTTGCAAATGGTGTCGGAAATGGTTGGTGATGGGTATCGGCCCGGCAGTATTGTAGCTGGTTATTTAGCGGCGGAAAACCTCCGCTACCTTGCGCAGGAAGAGAACATTCATGTCGCCCAAGGCAACATTTGGAGCCAATATTCGATAGACAATGGCGATGGCGAAGGCTCGCTTGTTTACCCTTATTATCCCAGCCGGGAACATTTTCTCAAGCCGGCTCAGGGCAGGGCGGACTTTATTGATTGTGTGAATCTTGACGGCTGGACGATGGATTTTCTGGCCGCACGGCGGGCGGGCTTAGAGGTGGGACTCAACAGCCGGATGGGCGTAGGACCAATTGAAACCCTGGGGGCATGGGGCCACGAAAAGGGACTCAAACAAATGCTGGCCACAACGGCGGTGCACTTCGACGAAGGCCTCAAACTGAATGGTTTTGCCTGGGTTACTAATAGCTGGGAGGTTTCCCTGCACCAAAAGTCTCCCTCTCTAAGTGAGCCTATAGCAATTGAGGGACTGACTGCATGGTTGGATGGAATTCGTTCTCGGTGGCCGAACACACTTTGTACTACGCAAGCCGACTTCGGTCTCGCATGGCGGAATCATTTCCATGACAATCGTCCGCTGGATTATCGTTTTGTGCAGCGCGGCACCGGCATCGGCGGATCAGACGAGAACCTTGAAATCCGCTGGTTTATGAACCGGCAATTCCGTCTGGCGCTGTTGCGTGACTGGAAAGCCAACGGGCCGGAACTGGTGATTGATTTTACACGCTACGACCTCAAGGCACAGGAACCGTCTGACGCACAGTCGGACAAACCGTCGCGCAATTGGAGCCTGATGAACCGTATCAATCAAAAACACACACGCCCACAGGATAAGCCCGTGCCGCTGGTCGAGCTTCTTCCAGAGGAGCAGTGCCTCATCCGGCGTGTTATCGGAACCTTTTAGTTGCTAAAAATGAAGCTGAAAACCCTAAACAATCAAAAACCAAACAACATCGGGAAGTTAACCGTAATGAAAACAGCGACAAAAGAAGCCGTCATGAAATTAACCAAACCAAAAACCGAAATGCTACCATCAACTCAACTTCAAAAAGCAGCTTGTGGAAGTTCTCTTTTTACCGTGACGATGGTTTTGGTGGTCACCGTCCTATCGCTTCCGCTTGCGGCTGGCGAGCGTTACTTCGGTGAACCGGTTCTGCTCAAGGGCCGCGCGATTTACTTTACGAGTTGGAAATATGTGCGTCAAGGCGATTTTACCTGGCGTGTTGACCTGGACCCGAACGCCAGCGAGGCGGAGCAACTG